>NZ_JARBFT010000040.1:0-832 GCF_028863985.1 Vibrio chanodichtyis
GCTTGACACCCAATGAGTCAGAACGATTGTATTGGGAAAACTCTAAAACCGTGGCCAATTTTAGTTGACCACTACAGTGGTGGTTACGGTTGTTGTGTTTGGGTTTAGTAGTAATGCGTTGCCAGCCCCTTAGGCGGGCGTTATAAGCTTCGAGGAAAATATGGAAACTATCATCAAGCAAGCCATTGATTTACGGAAAGAAGCTAAGTTTCAAGAATCGAGAGATTTGTTAGCGACGCTATTAAACGACGAAAGCTATTCGGCTAAAGCTCATTTGCAAATAGCATGGTCATATGACAATGAAGGTAGAGAGCAAGAGGCGGTAGGGCATTACTTATCATCTTTGTCAGGAATGCTTTCCCCAGTAGAACGGTTTGATGCTTTATTTGGTTTAGCGAGCACCTATCGAAGTCTTGGAAACTATGTAGAGGCGTTGGGTTACTTTGAGCAGGCAATCATTGAGTATCCAGATGCGATAGAGGCTCGACCTTTCTATGCTATGTGCCTGTACAATCTGGGGCGCCACAAAGAAGCCATGGCTTTGTTGCTTGAGTTATTACTTTCTACAACAAGCAGCGATGCGATTAAAGAGTATCATCGTGCTATATCCTTGTACGCCGAGGATTTAGATAGAAAATGGTAAGAATAACCACGCTTATAACAAACGCCTCAAGAGGGACTGTCAACGCGTGGCGTTTCCAGTCCTAATGAGCCGTGGTGGTTCGGTTGTTGTGTTTTAGTTTAGTGTTAATGCGTTGCCAGCCCCTTAGGCGGGCGTTAGGTCACGACGGGATCACATGAGCAATGCAGAGCAGTGTCGATTGAGTATGGA
>NZ_JARBFT010000041.1:0-790 GCF_028863985.1 Vibrio chanodichtyis
TTACGGAACATTTCTACACCAGTACAGGTAGTCGTTACTGTGTCTTTGATACCTACGATCGCAACTTCGTCACCCACTTTCAGGATGCCGCGCTCGATACGACCAGTTACTACAGTACCACGGCCTTGGATTGAGAATACGTCTTCGATTGGCATCAGGAATGCCATGTCTACTGCACGCTCTGGCTCTGGAATGTATGAATCCAGTGCTTCTGCTAGCTCAACAATCTTCGCTTCCCACTGCTCTTCGCCATTTAGCGCGCCCAGTGCTGAACCTTGGATTACTGGCAGGTCATCACCTGGGAAATCGTACTCAGAAAGCAGCTCACGTACTTCCATTTCAACCAGCTCTAGTAGCTCTTCGTCATCAACCATGTCACATTTGTTCATGAATACGATGATGTAAGGGATACCTACTTGACGACCCAGCAGGATGTGCTCACGAGTTTGTGGCATTGGACCATCTGTCGCAGCTACTACTAGGATACCGCCGTCCATCTGTGCAGCACCAGTGATCATGTTCTTAACATAATCCGCGTGTCCTGGACAGTCTACGTGTGCGTAGTGACGGTTTGGTGTATCGTACTCTACGTGAGAAGTATTGATAGTAATACCACGCTCACGCTCTTCTGGTGCGTTGTCGATTGACGCGAAGTCACGCGCTTTACCGCCGTATACTTTTGCAAGTACAGTACAGATAGCTGCAGTTAGAGTTGTTTTACCGTGGTCAACGTGGCCGATAGTACCAACGTTTACGTGCGGTTTCGTACGTTCAAATTTTTCTTTAGACA
>NZ_JARBFT010000042.1:0-713 GCF_028863985.1 Vibrio chanodichtyis
AAAAACATCCTCCGGCATAGCCGGAGGTTTTTCATATGCGCCTATAAGGCTTTCTCACCAGCAGCGCCCTAGCAGGCGCATTGCGATCTGACATTTGCATAGAACGTTTACTTACGACCCGTAAACGGGCTTCCTGTATATGGGATCGATAATTGCTCTCCAATCTTATCCTGCTCCAACTGATGCTTTATGTAATTTTGTATCTTCGTCGTATTCTTACCTACCGTATCTACATAATACCCTCGGCACCAAAACTCTCGATTCCGATATTTAAACTTCAAATCCCCGAATCGTTCATAAAGCATTAGGCTACTTTTTCCTTTCAAGTACCCCATAAAAGCTGAAACACTCATTTTCGGCGGAATTTCTAAAAGCATATGGATATGATCTGCACAGCACTCAGCTTCAACTATATGCACATTTTTCCATTCACATAGTTTCCTCAATATTTCTCCTATCGCTCTACGTTTTTCTCCATAAAACACCTGTCGTCTATATTTCGGTGCGAATACTATGTGGTATTTACAGTTCCAGCGCGTGTGCGCTAAGCTCTTTTCGTCCCCCATTGGGACCCCCTTTCAATTTTTGTTTAACTCTTGCAGTTGCCAGACCGCAAAGCTGTTTTAACAAATTGAAAGGGGTTAGATAACTGACTTATAGCTGAAAGCTTTACTGAACCCCCAGCCTAGCTGGGGGTTTTCTCTATACAAAAA
>NZ_JARBFT010000043.1:0-634 GCF_028863985.1 Vibrio chanodichtyis
TCGATACCAAGCACACTTGAATGTGTTGTTGGTGTTTATCTTTCGATAAACATTGAGAACTTTACAAACAACAATAAATTGTTGTTTTGTCAGCTTTCCAAATTGTTAAAGAGCAAGATTCGCTTTCTACTAAAAGAAAACAGGAACCATTTTTAAAAGCACTCATCGAATGCGCTTAAAGATGGTGGAGTTATGCGGGATCGAACCGCAGACCTCCTGCGTGCAAGGCAGGCGCTCTCCCAGCTGAGCTATAACCCCATAATATGGTGGGCGATACCGGGTTCGAACCAGTGACCCCCTGCTTGTAAGGCAGGTGCTCTCCCAACTGAGCTAATCGCCCACGTATTTTACTTCCCGTGGCGGAAGAGTTTGGTGGGTCGTGCAGGATTCGAACCTGCGACCAATTGATTAAAAGTCAACTGCTCTACCGACTGAGCTAACGACCCCTTTACTTCGCAAGGAAGTGGTATCCCGTAGGGGAGTCGAACCCCTGTTACCGCCGTGAAAGGGCGGTGTCCTAGGCCTCTAGACGAACGGGACACTATGTTTGCTTCTCTAATCTAAACCATATCAATCTGTGTGGACACTCATCACGATAATCTTCGTGTAAGGAGGTGATCCAGCGCCAGGTTCC
>NZ_JARBFT010000044.1:0-626 GCF_028863985.1 Vibrio chanodichtyis
GATCACGCGGTGGGTAGCGATAGCCAGTTATTGAACTTTACCGTGCAGGCGACCGATTTTGATGGCGACACCAGCCGTATTGTATTACCCGTCACTATTGTTGATGATAAACCGACCATTAGCGCGGTGCAGCCGCTGTCGTTGAGTGAAGATGATTTAGCGCAAGGCTCGGATGTCAGCCAAGAGCCACTCAGCGCCAGCGGTCAATTTAGCGTGGTACAAGGGGCGGATCGGGTGGTCAGCTATCAGCTCGATAGTAGCGTCAATCCGGTACAAGGCTTAACTTCCCATGGGGTGGCGGTGACGCTGTCGGCTCCGGTGGCCGATAGCAATGGCAATCTGACTTACACCGCCAGCGCCGGTGGCAGTGCGGTGTTTAGTTTGCTGCTTAATACTAATGGCAGTTATACCTTTACCTTGCTTGGGGTGGTGGATCACGCGGTGGGTAGCGATAGCCAGTTATTGAACTTTACCGTGCAGGCGACCGATTTTGATGGCGACACCAGCCGTATTGTATTACCCGTCACTATTGTTGATGATAAACCGACCATTAGCGCGGTGCAGCCGCTGTCGTTGAGTGAAGATGATTTAGCGCAAGGCTCGGATGTCAGCCAAGAGCCACTCAG
>NZ_JARBFT010000045.1:0-553 GCF_028863985.1 Vibrio chanodichtyis
CTACAATAATGAAAACTTTAAATGAAGGAATACATTATGTCTACCGCTAGCATACGCCTTGACCAAAGCCTCGTCGATAAAGCAGCTATTATGGCTAAAGCATTGAATCGCACTACACCTAAACAAATCGAACATTGGGCTAAAATTGGAGAAATGATGGAAGATAATCCTGATTTACCCTATGAATTCGTTCGACAAGCCATCATTGCTAAAGCTGAAAAAGAAGCCGGAAAACTTGAGGCATATCATTTTGGCTAATATCGTACAGGTTCTTCAAACTCCAACATTTAAGAAAACGGTTAAAAAGCTCCACCAAAACCAAAAAGTAGATCTCGACAATGCGGTGAAAGCTCTTATTGATAACCCTTTTTTAGGTGAGCAGAAAAAAGGTGATTTGTCCTTTCTTCGTGTTTATAAATTCAAAATGGTTAAGCAGCTCACTCTGCTTGGTTACAGTTATCAAGATGGCACAGTAACACTTGAGCTTATCGCACTTGGATCACATGAAAATTTTTACCGTGATATCAAGGTGTTTTACTAAATTTAGGTGAAT
>NZ_JARBFT010000005.1:0-265827 GCF_028863985.1 Vibrio chanodichtyis
GGTATTTCTATCGACGGCCACGTGGAAGGCTGGTTCTCAGACGACACACCAAAACGTTTTGAAGCCTACGGCTGGCATGTGATCCCTGCGGTTGATGGCCACGATGCAGATGCGATTAACGCTGCGATTGAAGCGGCGAAAGCAGAAACCTCTCGCCCAACGCTGATTTGTACCAAAACCATCATCGGTTTCGGCTCACCAAACAAAGCTGGCTCACACGACTGTCACGGCGCGCCTCTGGGCAACGATGAAATCAAAGCTGCCCGTGAATTCTTGGGTTGGGAACATGCTCCATTTGAAATCCCGGCTGACATCTACGCCGAGTGGGATGCCAAACAAGCAGGCGCAAGCAAAGAAGCGGCTTGGGATGCAAAATTCGCTGCTTACGCCAAAGCTTACCCAAGCGAAGCGGCAGAATACCAACGCCGTATGGCCGGTGAGCTGCCAGCCAATTGGGAGGCTGCGACCAGCGAAATTATCGCTAACCTGCAAGCCAACCCTGCCAACATTGCCTCGCGTAAAGCTTCACAAAATGCACTGGAAGCGTTCGGCAAACTGCTGCCAGAATTTATGGGTGGCTCTGCTGACCTCGCACCATCTAACCTCACCATGTGGTCTGGCTCTAAGTCACTAACCCGCGAAGATTTATCAGGCAACTACATCCACTATGGGGTGCGTGAGTTTGGTATGACCGCGATTATCAACGGTATCGCGCTGCACGGTGGCTTTGTGCCTTACGGAGCGACCTTCCTGATGTTTATGGAATACGCGCGTAACGCGATGCGTATGGCGGCACTGATGAAAGTGCAAAACATCCAAGTCTACACCCATGACTCGATTGGTCTCGGCGAAGATGGCCCAACCCATCAGCCAGTAGAGCAAATCGCTTCTCTGCGTCTGACGCCAAACATGAGCACATGGCGTCCATGTGACCAAGTGGAATCCGCGATGGCGTGGAAACTGGCGATTGAGCGTAAAGATGCACCATCGGCGCTGATTTTCTCGCGTCAAAACCTGGCGCAGCAACCACGCAGTGCTGAGCAAGTGGCGAACATCGCCAAAGGTGGTTACATCCTGAAAGATTGCGCAGGTCAACCTGAGCTGATTTTGATTGCGACCGGCTCTGAAGTGGAACTCGCAGTGGCGGCTTACGAGCAACTGAGCGCCGAAGGTAAAGCGGTGCGCGTGGTATCCATGCCATCAACCGATGCGTTTGATAAACAAGATTCGGCTTACCGTGAAGCGGTACTGCCTGCGGCAGTCACCAAGCGTATCGCGATTGAAGCCGGGATTGCTGATTTCTGGTACAAATATGTTGGCTTAAATGGCCGCATCATCGGCATGACCAGCTTTGGTGAATCTGCTCCTGCCGATCAACTGTTCAAACTGTTTGGCTTCACCACTGAAAATGTGGTGCAGCAAGCGAAAGAGCTGTTGGCGTAATGGTGCGATAGCCAAGCATGTTTGATCAAAAAATCCCGCTTAGGCGGGATTTTTTGTTTTGATGGTGCTTATTGCTCTTTTCAAAAACAAAATCTGTTGATAATCAACATTCTAAATTGTGACGATAAGCATTATATCTATACATGAAACCGGTTACAGTTGCGTCATTGATAGTAAGTAAAGATGTGTGGAAATGAATAATGTCAAGCTAATAGAAACCTATATAGACCACGCATTTTTAGCGGGAAAAGTAGTGCTAGCATCAGATTTTGGTAGCAGTATCCATCTTCAACATGTTCCAATTTTGATAAAATATCTATATAAATCGATTTATTGTTTTGATTGTTCGAATCTCGGTGTTCATCAATTGTCCTGATATATGGACACTATTTAGTATTGTGACCTTATATGGTTATCCTTATGCTTTATAAGCATAGATTACGCACCAAAACAGCCTGCTAAATAAAAATATTGAGCGACTAATTATACCTATCTGATCTGTAACTAAAGGTAAAAATTGTAAATGATTACCTCACGACAACATAAAATATTACGCTTCCTGTTACAGCAACGGGAGTATGTCACCTTATTCAATCTGGCAGAACAATTTGGTGTGTCGAAGAAAACTATCCAGCGTGATCTGAATATTATTAATGATTACTTAGCTGATTCTAATGTTCAGGTGGATAAAAAGGTAGGTGCTGGTATTTTACTGGTGGCTGGAAATACTGCTGACTTCATGCAACTAGAGCTGCAGCTCAATGGTGAAAGTGAAGATGCAGATAGTATTATGGGTCATGCCCGCCGGATAAAAATTGTCTCTTGGTTATTGAGCGAGACGCCAAAAGAAACTTCAATTAATAAGCTGTCAGAACGTTTTTATATAAGTAATGCTTCTGTTGTTAATGACTTAAGGATTATTGAAGATTGGATAACACCTCTAGGATTACAGTTAATTCGTAGCCAAAGTGGGACTAGAATTAAAGGTAATGAAAATAATGTGCGCCAAGCGATGGCCGCATTAATTAACGGGTTAATTAACCATCAAGAGCCGGGGTTGGTGAACCATTCTCGGCTGGACCCGGGTAGCTATAAAGCGTTGGTTCAGTATTTTGGCGAGGACGAAGTTTCTTTTGTGCAGGTTCTGTTGCAGGAAATGGAACAGGAACTAGCCTATCCTTTAGGCGAAGCGTACTACATCAATATTTTTACCCATATTTTGATTATGATGCGCCGCCGCACCAAGGGGAATTTACTTGATAATCTAGACCATGTTTCCAATCAGCGTCTAGACGACCCGGTATTTTTCGTGGCCGGTAAGATGGTGGAAAAAATTGAGCAATACATTGGCTTACCCTTACCGGAAGATGAAGTGTGGTTCATTTATCAATACATTATTTCATCTGGTGTATTGGTCGTTGAAAATCAGGTTAGCACCCAGATACATACCGAACTGTTTAGTCATGAGGCGCATGATGTTACTTCTGATTTAGTGAAGAGCTTTTCACAGTTAATCAATATTGATCTTAGCTTAGATAACCAATTGTATGATGGACTCATGGTCCATATCCGGCCCTTAATTAATCGACTTCATTATCAGATTAATATTCGTAATCCTTTACTGGATGATATTAAAAATGAACTGGTGGATGTATATAACTTAACTCGTATTGCGGTAGAAAACGTTTTTGCTCGTTGTACTCAACAAAGAGTTTCTGATGATGAAGTTGGGTACCTGGCTGTCCATTTTCAGGCAGCTATTGAACGTCAAATTACGCATAAGCGTGTTTTGCTGGTGTGTTCTACTGGAATAGGTACCTCACACTTATTGAAAAGCCGTATCCTACGTGCATTTCCGGATTGGGAAATCGTTGCTTCGGTTCCTGCCAGTAATTTACAAACTGTTAACCAGAAAACCGCGCCTGATCTTATTATCTCTACTATTCATGTACCAGAGATTGATACGCCAGTGGTGTACGTCACCGCATTTCTTAATGATGCGGATATCCAACGTATTACTGAAAAAGTAATCACAGAGAAGCTGCATCAGGCAAGCGATACGCATACTGTTACTCAATCTTGATTCAATGTTAACGAAGCTGGTTTATGGATATTTCGAAAGTACTCAATGTGAATCATATAAAATTAAATATGGTCGCTAAAACTAAAAAAGAAGCGCTAGAAGAATTAACAGATATATTAGTGCAGGATGGAATTGTTATCAACAAGGATAAGTTTCTTCGAGATATTTGGCTGCGAGAGGAGCTAGGACCAACTGGATTTGAAAACCATATCGCGATCCCACATGGACAATCCTCAGCGGTAAGACATTCCACATTGGCTATTGGACGTACCCCACATAAAATCCCCTGGGAAACAATCGATGGTATCGATATTCGTTGTATCATATTATATGCTATTCGTTCGGAGGAGAAAAATACGACTCATATTCGTTTATTAACACAAGTTTCATATGCATTAGCCAATGAGGACATAATTGCTAAATTACTGGAAGAGAATGATCCAAAAAATATTATAGAGATGTTTGATGCACAGGATGATGTAGATTTCTAACCATAACCATAACCATAACCATAACCATAACCATAACCATTTTCCTTATTTAGAGCAATATTTTCGATTATCACTACTCCTTTGAACCTTTCGCAACACTATGCCGTATTCATGAGCACTGATGTGGCAGAATTGAAAATTTTATCCAAGATAAATTAAAAATTCAATTTATTATAACGTGACATACCTAGCATAATTTTTTCACTATGCCTAAGTTTAGTTAATGATCAGTGAGTTTTATATGTAGATAAACATATGAGGCTTATTCCTAAGTTCTTATTCAAAAACAGTTGCCATGCTTCAGTGTTTGTCAAATGTCCTGATAGATGGACATCTTTTAGTATTGTGGTCATATGATATTCTTCTTATATTTGTCATAGTGGATTATGTACTAAATCAGAGATTAGATAGAAACTTTATACAAAATATCAGATGGCTTTAGTTCATTATCGAAAAACGAATAAAATAGAAGTTGCATCAGATAATCGATGTACATGCTGTTACTCAATATTAATGAAGGTAGTTTATGGATATTTCGACAGTACTCAATACTAAACATATAAAGTTAAATATGGTTGCTAAAACTAAAGAAGAAGCAATTGAAGAATTAACAGATTTATTAGTACAGGGTGGATCTGTTATCAACAAGGAAGAATTTCTTCGAGATGTCTGGCTACGTGAGGATCAAGGATCAACTGGATTTGAAAACCATGTTGCGATCCCGCATGGAAAATCTTTGGCGGTAAGTCATACAGCATTGGCTATTGGACGTACTCAACATGAAATTCCATGGGAAACGATGGATGGAACCGATATTCGCTGTGTAATTTTATTTGCTGTCCGTTTGGAAGACCAAGATACGACTCATATCCGTTTATTAACAAAAGTTTCATGTGCATTAGCCGATGAGGAAATAATCGCTAAATTACTTGAAGAAAATGATCCAAAAAATATTATAGAGATTTTGAACGCACCAGAAGAAGTTACTGCTTAACCATTATTACTTTCACCGTCCATCATGGATGTGCAAATAATAAAATAAATTGTCGAGGATTATTATGAATATTGTTGGAATTTCAGCCTGCACTGTAGGCATTGCACATACTTATATTGCACAAAAGAAAATTGAAATCGCAGCGAAAAAAGCTGGTCATAACGTAAAAATTGAAACTCAGGGTACAATTGGTATAGAGAATGCATTAACCGCGGATGAGATTGCGCAAGCAGATATCGTCGTATTGGCTGCTGATGTTCAGGTTTCTGGAGAGGAAAGGTTTGCCGGAAAGAAAGTAGTTAAAGTAAAAACAGCAGTAGCAGTTAAATCACCAAATAAGCTTATTGAAAAACTACAAGAATTAGTTTTAGAAGGCTGTAAAAAATAATAAAAATAATAAACTTTTCAGCAATTACTATCCAATATGAAATAGAGGGTGTTACTTATGAGTATGAACGAAATCTGGAAAGCAGCAAACCCTAAAGGTCATCTGTTAACCGCTATCTCCTTTTTGATTCCAATTGTTTGCGGTGCTGGTTTTATTATTTCCATCGGTTTGTCACTTGGAGGTTCGGTCGACGATACTTTGGTCGCTGGGCAATTCGATGTGTGGGGAGTGCTCGCTACAATGGGTGCGAAGGCTCTTGGACTATTACCTGTTGTTATTGCTTGCGGAATTGCAGGTTCTATTGCCGGTAAACCGGGTGTAGCACCTGGCTTTGTTGTCGGTCTTGCTGCTAATGCGATTTCCGCCGGTTTTATTGGTGGTATTCTTGGAGGTTATATTGCTGGTTATCTTGCTCTTGCCATCATTAAATATGTTAAGGTGCCAAATTGGGCTAAGGGCTTAATGCCGACATTGATTGTTCCCTTCTTTGCATCGATCATTAGTGGTCTGATTATGGTCTATATCATCGGTACTCCTGTTGGTATGTTTACCGATGCACTAACCTCTTTCTTAAGAGATATGGGCACTTCATCTAACTTAATTTTAGGTGCTGTTATTGGCGCTCTTTGTATTATTGACTTCGGTGGCCCGATCAATAAAACATGTTTTGCATTTGTATTAACACTTCAGGCACAGGGTATCAATGAACCAATTACTGCGCTCCAGTTAGTAAATACAGCAACACCTGTGGGTTTTGGTTTGGCTTATTTTATTGCCAAACTTATGCGTAAAAATATTTATAACTACGCGGAAATCGAAACTCTAAAATCTGCTGTTCCGATGGGGGTAGTGAATATTGTTGAAGGTGCAATACCGGTAGTTATGAATGATATCGTTCGTGGTATCACTGCGGCAGCGATTGGTGGTGCTTGTGGTGGTGCGATTACCATGGTGTATGGTGCTGATGCGACTGTACCTTTTGGCGGCATTTTTATGCTTCCAACCATGTCGAACCCAATGGCTGGTGTAATGGCATTGCTCGTCAATATTCTGGTGACGGGGACAGTATATGCACTGATTAAGAAAGATGTTCCTATTGATGTCATCATAGAGAATGAAGAAGAAGAAGAAGATATCGATTTAGATGATATCAAAATAAGCTAAAAAAATAGCCAGAAAACCAATGCGTCTAGCAAGTAAAAATATAAAACGGTCCTAGTAAGCAGATTGATTAAATACATTTAACTTTATTGTTAGGTAATGGGCCATTTTATTTAAAAATTAACCAATTTACTTTAACTAAAGAGCGGATATTGAAAATATGAGTGAACATATACATATTTCCCCATCGTTGATGACAATGGATCTTGACCAGTTTAAAGAACAGATTACTTTTTTAAATGATAATGTAGATTCATTTCATATCGACATAATGGATGGCCATTTTGTACCTAATCTCAGCTTATCCCCATGGTTTATTGAACAAACTCGTAAGCTAACTAATAAAGAAATGTCAGCACATTTGATGGTAACTGATCCTACATTCTGGGTGCAGCAGCTTATTGATATAAAATGTGAAGTCATTTGTATGCCTGCGGAACAAATAAATGGCACAGCCTTCCGTCTGATTGATCAAATACATGCAGCAGGCCTAAAAGCTGGAGTGGTACTTAATCCGGAGACGCCTGTTAGAGAAATCCTGCCATATATCGATATTCTTGATAAGGTAACAATTATGACGGTTGATCCTGGTTTTGCTGGCCAGCGATTTATTGTAAAGATGCTAGACAAAATTACTGAATTAAGAGAGCTTCGTGAAGCGAATGGCTACCAGTATGTTATTGAAATGGATGGCTCAACCAATAAAGAACACTGGAAAGTGATTCATAATGCAAAACCGGATATTTATGTCATTGGGCGCAGTGGGCTTTTCAATTTGACGGGTAATATTGAGAGTTCATGGCAACAAATGATTGCTGAGTTTGAAGAAGCGACTGGAGAAAAATTTATCCAGCTTCAAACTGACAAGGCGGCGTAATATAAATCAGCCCATAAATTAGCTAGTACAGTTGGATGTAAGATTCGTGTTTGTTAATATTTCTTTCAAATATTGTACTGGCTCTTCTCTACTAAGCATTGCCCCATCAGGCATTGGATTGTTATCTCCATTAAAATTTAACCAGTTAAGCGTAACAGAGTAGAGAATGTCTCGTTATTCGTAGGAAAAAATAATAATAAGAAAGTTATTCTATCCAAACTCTCTTTAGTGCCAATTGAGCTAGCTATTACCAATAAAGTGAAACGTTTGGTTGTGTACTAAATAAATGTCAAAAGAATAGGACGATCGAAATGAGCAATAAATTAGCGCAACTTCGTAAACTGACTACCGTCGTGGCAGATACTGGTGAAATTGATGCGATCAAAAAATACCAACCCCAAGATGCCACCACCAACCCATCTCTGATCCTAAAAGCGGCGCAAATTGCTGAATACGCACCGCTGATCGATCAAGCGATCGCCTACGCTAAAACGCAAAGCAGCGATAAAGCGCAGCAAGTACAAGACACCTGTGACATGCTGGCGGTCAACATTGGTAAAGAAATTCTAAAAACCATTCCGGGACGTATTTCGACTGAAGTGGACGCGCGTCTGTCTTACGACACCGAGCGCAGCGTAGCTAAAGCTCGTCAACTGGTGAAAATGTATAACGATGCGGGGATCAGCAACGATCGCATCTTGATCAAGCTAGCTTCAACTTGGCAAGGGATCCGCGCGGCGGAAATTCTTGAGCAAGAAGGCATCAACTGTAACCTGACGCTACTGTTCTCTTTCGCGCAAGCGCGCGCCTGTGCCGAAGCGGGCGTGTACCTGATCTCGCCTTTCGTTGGCCGCATCATGGACTGGCACAAAGCCAAACAAGGTCGTGATTTCACCGCCAGCGAAGATCCGGGCGTACTGTCAGTGACTAAGATCTACCACTACTACAAACAGCACGGCTACAAAACTGTGGTGATGGGCGCAAGCTTCCGTAACATCGGTGAGATCTTAGAGCTGGCTGGTTGTGACCGTCTGACCATCGCGCCGTCACTACTGGCTGAACTTGAAGCGGCCGAAGGTGAAGTGGTTGCAAAGCTGGTTGACTCACAAGGCACCACCGCTCGCCCTACCGCCATGACCCACAGCGAATTTCTGTGGGAGCACAACCTAGATGCGATGGCGGTTGAAAAGTTGGCGGAAGGCATTCGTAACTTCGCAGTTGACCAAGGCAAACTAGAAGCAATGATCGCAGCTAAGCTGTGATGCTGATTTTGAAGCGAGCTGAGGCTCGCTTTTTTATGCTGTTTTTTATTGAGCATTGCTGCTCTCCAATTTCTTGAAAATGAGTAACCCTATGAATCGCAAACAACTTGCCAATGCTATCCGCGCCCTGAGCATGGATGGCGTTCAAAAAGCTAATTCTGGCCACCCAGGTGCCCCAATGGGCATGGCGGACATCGCCGAAGTGCTGTGGCGTTCACACTTAAACCACAACCCAAGCAATCCAAATTGGGCTGACCGTGACCGCTTTATTCTGTCTAACGGCCACGGCTCAATGCTGATTTACTCACTGCTGCATCTTACTGGCTATGAGCTGTCGATTGATGATTTGCAAAACTTCCGTCAATTGCATTCAAAAACGCCGGGCCACCCAGAGTACGGTTACGCACCGGGCATCGAAACCACCACTGGTCCACTAGGCCAAGGTATCACCAATGCAGTCGGTATGGCGCTGGCTGAAAAAGCGTTAGCCGCGCAGTTCAACAAACCGGGCCACGACATCGTTGACCACTTCACTTATGTATTCATGGGTGATGGCTGTTTGATGGAAGGCATTTCGCACGAAGCGTGTTCACTGGCCGGTACGCTGGGTCTGGGTAAACTGATTGCGTTCTGGGATGACAACGGTATTTCTATCGACGGCCACGTGGAAGGCTGGTTCTCAGATGACACACCAAAACGTTTTGAAGCTTATGGCTGGCAGGTCATCCCTGCGGTTGATGGCCACGATGCAGATGCGATTAACGCTGCGATTGAAGCGGCGAAAGCAGAAACCTCTCGCCCAACGCTGATTTGTACCAAAACCATCATCGGTTTCGGCTCACCAAACAAAGCTGGCTCACACGACTGTCACGGCGCGCCTCTGGGCAACGATGAAATCAAAGCTGCCCGTGAATTCTTGGGTTGGGAACATGCTCCATTTGAAATCCCGGCTGACATCTACGCAGCGTGGGATGCTAAACAAGCAGGCGCAAGCAAAGAAGCGGCTTGGGATGCGAAATTCGCGGCTTACGCCAAAGCTTACCCAAGCGAAGCGGCAGAATACCAACGCCGTATGGCCGGTGAGCTGCCAGCCAATTGGCAAGCAGCGACTAGCGAGATTATCGCTAACCTGCAAGCTAACCCTGCCAACATCGCTTCACGCAAAGCTTCACAAAATGCACTAGAAGCGTTCGGCAAACTGCTGCCAGAATTTATGGGTGGCTCGGCTGACCTCGCACCATCTAACCTCACCATGTGGTCTGGCTCTAAGTCACTGACGGCAGAAGACTTTTCAGGCAACTACATCCACTATGGGGTGCGTGAGTTTGGTATGACCGCGATTATCAACGGTATCGCGCTGCACGGTGGCTTTGTGCCTTACGGAGCGACCTTCCTGATGTTTATGGAATACGCGCGTAACGCGATGCGTATGGCGGCACTGATGAAAGTGCAAAACATCCAAGTCTACACCCATGACTCGATTGGTCTCGGCGAAGATGGCCCAACCCATCAGCCGGTAGAGCAAATCGCTTCTTTGCGTCTGACACCAAACATGAGCACCTGGCGTCCGTGTGACCAAGTCGAATCGGCCGTAGCGTGGAAACTGGCGATTGAGCGTAAAGATGCGCCATCGGCGCTGATTTTCTCGCGTCAAAATCTGGCGCAGCAACCACGTAGCCCTGAGCAAGTGGCGAACATCGCCAAAGGCGGTTACATCCTCAAAGATTGCGCTGGCCAACCTGAGCTGATTTTGATTGCGACCGGCTCGGAAGTGGAACTCGCAGTGGCAGCTTACGAGCAACTGAGCGCCGAAGGTAAAGCGGTTCGCGTGGTCTCAATGCCATCAACCGATGCGTTTGATAAACAAGAGGCAGCCTACCGTGAAGCGGTTCTGCCTGCGGCAGTCACCGCGCGTATCGCGATTGAAGCCGGGATTGCTGATTTCTGGTACAAATATGTTGGCTTAAATGGCCGCATCATCGGCATGACCAGCTTTGGTGAATCGGCCCCTGCCGATCAACTGTTCAAACTGTTTGGCTTCACCACTGAAAACGTGGTGCAGCAAGCGAAAGAGCTGTTGGCGTAATTTTGCGATACAAATAGTGTTTGATGAAAAAATCCCGCTGCGGCGGGATTTTTGTTGGGCGCGCTAAAAATCTTGTGGGTTGCTAATTAGTGCCATTCATCAGGTATTGCTTGGCGTAGCGCATCGATAAATAGGCGCAATCGAAGCGGATGACGGCCGAGTGGATAAAAGCAATTGATTTCGGTCGTGGGAGATTGCCAACCATCAACACAGTTGATCAGGCTACCCGGATGGGCCTTTTCAAAACCACGGGCAAACCAAGTAGGCAGTAAACCGATGCCACGCCCTTTGGCAATTGCATCTGCTTGCATGGCAAGGTTGTCACTTTGCAAGCGAGTTTCGAGTGCTGGTAATGCATAGCTCCCCAATTGCGGGTGGTGCAGTTCAAGCTCAGTTTGACGATAAGCAATAAAATCAATCCACGGATGCTGGATCAGATCGCGGGGGTGATGTGGTTTATCTCGTTGGGCTAAATATTGTGGAGAGGTATACGCGGCATAGCGCCAGTAGCCAAGCCGCTCTTTGCGATAGTTGCTTGGCACTGCATGATCGATCCAAATGATTAAATCCGGTTCGAATGCTTGATCGCGATATTGAAATTGGCTGAGTAGACGGATCTTTAGCGTGGCATGCTGGCGCATAAATTCATCTAACACTTGGCTGAGCCAGCCGCGGATCAAATTCGGATGCACCACCAAAGTTAACTCGCCACTAACTTGATTGTTCAACTCTTGTAGCGCTTCTTGGCTTTTATGGGCGAGTTCGAGCAGTTGCTCGGAATAAATAGCAAACACTTCACCCGCTTTGGTGAGAGTTAAGCGATTGCCTTGACGCATTAATAAACTTTGCCCTAAATCCTCTTCTAGCTGGCTTAGGCGGCGGCTAAGCGTTGATTTAGGCAGATCAAGAGATTTTGCCGTAGCCGTCAGACTTTTATGTTGACACAGTGCGTAAAACGCCCGGACGGCATTGAGATCTTGCATAAACCACTCCTAAACAGCGCATGCGACAACGGAACGATAAGATTGTTCCATTTATGGCCCCAAGTATTCCACATTTTTACCTATCCTGAAAACTCTTTGTGTGAATAATTCTCATCCAGATATTGAGAATTATTATTATTTGATTTTAAGGAAAATAACATGTCCAGATGGATCCCATCTAAAGTTGCCGTGGCGGTTACGATTGGCTTATTAACTCCGTTTTCAGTCAGTGCACAAGATCAGTCAGAAAAAAGCACCGAAACCATGGTAGTTACCGCTTCGGGGTTTGAGCAGAGTATGAAAGAGGCTCCGGCAAGTATCAGTGTGATCAGCCGAGAAGATCTCGAAAAAGGTTCTTATACCAGTATTGTAGATGCAGTATCGAATATCCCCGGCGTTTATGTAACCGGTGGTGGGAACAGTCAAGATATCAGCATTCGAGGTATGGCGGCTTCTTATACTCTGTATATGATCGATGGGCGTCCGATTTCCGCAGGTCGTTCGGTGAATACCAATGGCCAAGATGGCGGTAAGCAAATTTCTCTACCACCACTTTCTATGATCGAACGAATCGAAGTGATCCGTGGCCCGATGTCGTCATTGTATGGTTCAGAAGCCATGGGTGGGGTGATTAATATCATTACCCGCAAAGGTTCGGCACAATGGGGCGGCTCAATCACCACCGAATATACCAAGAGCCTCAATGACATTAATAATGACAACCAAACGGTCAATTTATTTGTTGCCGGACCGCTGATCCCTGATTTATTGAGCATGAAAGTGAATGGTTCATGGTACGGCGCTGATGAAAGTGATTATGTCGGTGGCACTGATTTTGCCGAAAGTACGCCAGAGGTCAAACGCCGTCAGGGTGGGGTAGCCTTGGTATTAACTCCTGACGATCATAATGAATTTACTGTGAGTTATGATAATTCACGGCAGGATACCACTCATACTGAAGGTAAAAGTACCGCCAGCAGCACCAGTGAATATATCTATCAAAAAGATACCTACCTCATTTCATATAATGGTAAATATGACGATCTGTTTGTTGATGCCTACGTACAACACGACATTTCTGAAAATGTTCAAGATCAGACCAAACAAGAAAAAATGACCATATTGAATGCACAAGGTTCTTATTTCTTGGGTGATCATGTGGTGACTCTCGGTGGGCAATATAAACAAGAACAGTTTATTGATGAAACAAATGGTCTGTTAACCTCAAATATTCCGGGTGCGGTGCGAGAAACCGATCGTTGGATCGCGGCCTTATATGCCGAGGCTGATTGGCGAGTGCTGGATGACTTATCAATCACGACTGGCCTGCGCTATGATGATGATGAATTATTTGGTGGGCATCTCTCTCCTCGAATCTATGGCGTCTATACCTTAACTCCGGAATGGACAGTCAAAGGTGGAGTCTCTACAGGCTATAAACAGCCCTCGTTAACCAGTGCCACGGAAGGGTTTGGTCGTGGCACGGGTGGTAGTGGTTCACCAGCCGCTTATCCAAGAGCATTAATTATTGGTAACTCAGACTTAAAACCTGAGAAAAGTATTAACTACGAATTAGGCTTGAATTTTGATCAAATTGCATGGGGATTGAATAGTAATATCAATCTCTTCTATACCGAATTTAAAGATAAAATTTCAGAAGAACGTTTATGCGAAAGTCCTAATGGAGATAGAAATAATCCTGATACTTGGGTTTGTGGATTTGGAGGAAATAATTATTTCTTCCTAAGTACCTACAAAAATATCGATGAAGCGGTGATGAAAGGTGTTGAATTTTCGGTTGATTATCGTTTGACGCAAGATGTTAAATTAACCGCTAGCTATACCTATACCGACTCAGAACAAAAAACCGGCGATTTTAAAGGTGAGCCACTCAATAAAGTGCCAGAGCACATGCTGAATCTAGCCGCTGATTGGCAAGCTTCAGAGAATTTAAGTTTGTGGTTGAAAAATAATATCCGCAGTGAAACGTCGGATTATTTAAGTCGCACCTCAATGTATGAAGGAACACCAGGCTATGGCACGGTTGATATTGGTCTGATGTATCAATTATCCAATCGTTTAAGAGCTAAAGCGGCTATCTACAACCTTGGCAACAAAGAAATTACTGATGAGACCTATGGCGTTGTGCTGGATGGGCGTAATTTGAACCTTGGCTTAACGGTGGATTTCTAATTCAGCATTTGGCGTCCTATTGGGCGTCAAATTTTTTAATAGGATATAAAATGAAAAAATGTCTTACTTTATTTTGGATGGCTATGTTGGCCAGCATCTCATCAGCACACGCTTACCCAGTGACGATCGCTCACCAACAGGGCACATTAGAACTGAACAGCCAACCAAGCAAAGTCGTGGTGTTTGATTTAGCCACGCTGGATTCACTTGATGCGCTAGGGGTTGAGGTTACGGCTGTGGCCAAAGGGGTATGGCCGGAGTATTTACAAAAGTACGATGGCGAACAGTACCCTAAAGTGGGTACTTTGTTTGAGCCAGACTACGAAGCAGTGCAAGCATTACAACCGGATCTGATTATTATTGCCGGCCGCTCGCGTGGGGCATACCAAAAACTGAGCCATATCGCACCAACGATTGATCTCAGCATTGATCCTGCTCAGTTCGTCGAGGACGTAAAGCATAACTTGGATCTGTTAGGGCAAATTTTTAATCGCAGTGATAAGGCCAAGCAGCTGATCACTACGCTCGATAGTGAAGTGGCTGCCCTGCAGGCAAAAGGTCAACAGCAAGGTAGCGGTTTAGTACTGTTTACTGTGCGTGGTAACGTGATGTTACATGCACCTGGCGATCGTTTTGGCATGTTGTATGAATTAACTGGATTGCGCTCTGTTGTTGAGCCGATGGCGGCAACCACGACAGAAGAAGCGCGACCACAGCCGGGATCACCGGAAGCAAAAGCCGCGGCACAAGCACGTGAGCAGCGCTTACGTGAGGCGATGGCTAAACAGCCAGATTGGCTGATCGTACTGGATCGTGGCGCAGCAACCGGTGGAGAAGCTGAAGCGCAGAAAACATTGGCGGAGAATCGTCAAATTGCTCAGTCAAGCGCCTGGCAGCAAGGCCAAGTCTATTACCTCAACCCGACGGAGTGGTATATCGTGACTGGCGGCTATCGCAGCCTGATGAAAACAATTAATCAGTTGCAGCAGCGATTCTAATTGACCTTGATATCAGATTGGGCTGGCTTTCCAGCCCTTTTTATTGCGTGAAGGGATGAATCCCAACCATTTTGCCGTTACCATCGCTTGCTCAAGAAAAGGAACCAGCACAATGTTAAAAGTGGCGATTAACGGGTTTGGACGTATTGGACGTAACGTTCTGCGCGCAATTTATGAAAGTGGTAAACACCAACAAATTCAGGTTGTGGCGGTGAATGAACTGGCCAAACCTGAAGCGATGGCACATCTTCTGCAATACGACACCACCCATGGTCGTTTCGCGAAAAAAATCACTTATGATCAGCAGCATATTTATGTGCATCACCAGCGTGGTGAATATGATGCGATCCGCATTCTGCATCAGGCCGAAATCCCACTGTTACCGTGGCACGATTTAGAGGTCGATTTGGTGTTTGATTGTACGGGTGTTTATGGCTGTCAGCACGATGGTCAGCAGCATCTTGATGCTGGCGCGAAGTTAGTGCTGTTTTCTCACCCCGGAGCCAGCGATCTGGATAATACGATTATCTATGGCGTCAACCATCATACTTTGACCGCGCAGCATAAAATTGTCTCTAGTGGCTCTTGTACCACTAACTGTATTGTGCCGATCATCAAAGTATTGGATGACGCATTTGGGATTGATTCGGGCACGATTACCACCATTCATTCTTCAATGAATGATCAGCCGGTCATCGATGCCTACCATAACGATTTGCGCCGAACTCGTGCTGCCAGCCAGTCAATTATTCCGGTCGATACCAAGCTGCATAAGGGTATTGAAAGAATATTTCCGAAATTTTCTAACAAGTTTGAAGCGATTTCGGTACGAGTGCCGACGGTAAATGTGACCGCGATGGATTTAAGTGTCACAATTAAATCAAATGTGAAAGTTAATGACGTAAATCAAACCATGATTAACGCATCTCAGTGTACATTACGGGGCATTGTTGACTATACTGAAGCGCCTTTGGTCTCCATTGATTTTAACCATGATCCACACAGTGCGATTGTGGATGGAACGCAAACAAGGGTCAGTAACGGGCATTTAGTCAAAATGCTCGTTTGGTGTGATAACGAATGGGGCTTTGCCAACCGGATGTTAGATACCGCTTTGGCAATGCAGGCCACGCAGTAACGGCCAGCAGATACTTCAAATCAGGTTTGGATATTGAAACCAGAGGAACGCATCCCCATATCGGTAAACAGCTAAGAATTTACCGGCTCGGCAGGGTCGCCGAGTTGCAGAATTTTCATTTCTTTAAATAGTTTGAGAGGACAAATCATGTCTGTAATCAAGATGATTGACCTGGATTTAGCAGGTAAACGCGTATTTATCCGTGCTGATCTGAACGTACCAGTAAAAGACGGTAAAGTGACTTCTGATGCACGTATTCTTGCGTCGCTACCAACCATTAAGCACTGCCTAGCGGCAGGCGCGAAAGTAATGGTAACTTCTCACTTAGGTCGTCCAACGGAAGGTGAATACGCTGAGGAGTTCTCTCTACTACCAGTAGTTAACTACCTAAATGAAGCGCTCGATTGCGAAGTTCGCCTAGTAAAAGATTACCTAGACGGCGTTGAGCTGAACGCAGGTGAACTGGTTGTGCTAGAAAACGTTCGCTTCAACAAAGGCGAAAAGAAAAACGAAGAAGCACTGTCTAAGAAATACGCTGCACTGTGTGACGTATTTGTGATGGATGCCTTTGGTACTGCACACCGCGCGCAAGCGTCTACTCACGGTGTCGGTATGTTCGCTTCTATCGCTTGTGCTGGTCCTCTGTTGGCGGGTGAGCTGGAAGCGCTGGGCAAAGCAATGGACAAACCTGCTCGTCCAATGGTGGCGATTGTTGGTGGTTCAAAAGTATCAACTAAATTGACTGTACTTGAGTCACTATCAAAAATTGCTGACCAATTAGTGGTTGGTGGTGGTATCGCGAATACTTTCATCGCAGCTGCGGGCAACAACGTAGGTAAGTCTCTGTACGAAGCAGACCTTGTTGAAACAGCGAAAAAACTGATGAAAGATTGTGCGATTCCAGTTGCGACTGACGTAGCGTGTGCTAAAGCTTTTGATGAAAACGCAGAAGCAGAAATCAAACACGTGTCTGAAGTTCAAGACGACGACATGATTTTTGACTTAGGTCCAAACTCAACCGCTGAACTGGCTGAAATCCTGAAAAACGCCAAGACTATCCTGTGGAATGGTCCAGTTGGTGTATTTGAATTCAAAAACTTTGAAGCGGGTACGCGCGGTATTGCTGAAGCAATCGCGAAATCAGAAGGCTTCTCTGTTGCTGGTGGTGGTGACACTCTGGCTGCGATCGACAAGTTCGGTATTAAAGCGGACGTTTCTTACATCTCAACTGGCGGCGGCGCATTCCTTGAGTTCGTAGAAGGTAAAAAACTGCCTGCAGTAGAAATGCTGGAAGCACGCGCTAAAGCGTAATGATTAAACGAAAGCGGGAGCAATACTCCCGCTTTCTTGTTTGCTGCACTGTGAGCATTTGTTTGCTAGAATGCCGCGTTTGGTGAGCAAACGTTTGCAAGAATTGAAACTTACCGTTTTTATTTTTTAAAACGACAGAAAATAGGATTCCATCCATGTCTAAGATCTTTGATTTTGTAAAACCTGGTGTTATCTCTGGTGATGACGTACAGAAAGTATTTGAAGTAGCGAAACAAAATGGCTTCGCACTTCCAGCAGTAAACGTAGTAAACACTGACTCAATCAACGGTGTTCTGGAAGCGGCTGCGAAAGTTAAAGCGCCAGTAGTGGTACAGTTCTCTAACGGCGGTGCATCTTTCTTCGCTGGTAAAGGCGTGAAACTTGAAGGTCAAGGTGCTGCAATCTTGGGTGCTATCGCTGGTGCGAAATACGTACACGCAGTAGCTGAAGCTTACGGTGTTCCAGTGATCCTACACACTGACCACGCAGCGAAGAAACTGCTGCCATGGATCGACGGTCTACTGGATGCGGGTGAAAAATACTTCGCTGAAACTGGTAAGCCTCTGTTCTCTTCACACATGATTGACCTGTCTGAAGAGTCTCTAGAAGAGAACATCGAAATCTGTGCTAAATACCTAGCGCGTATGGAAAAAATGGGTATGACTCTAGAGTTTGAACTAGGTTGTACTGGTGGTGAAGAAGACGGCGTAGACAACTCTCACATGGATCAGTCTGAGCTATACACTTCTCCAGAAGACGTTGCTTACGCTTACGAGAAACTGATCGCAATCAGCCATCGTTTCACTATCGCGGCCTCTTTCGGTAACGTGCACGGTGTTTACCAAGCTGGTAACGTTGTTCTAACTCCAACTATCCTACGTGATTCTCAAGTTTACTGCTCTGAGAAATTTGGTATCGCTCCAAACGCACTGAACTTCGTATTCCACGGTGGTTCTGGTTCTTCTGAAGCAGAAATCAAAGAGTCTATCAGCTACGGTGTGATCAAAATGAACATCGATACTGATACTCAGTGGGCAACTTGGGATGGTATTCGTAAATACGAAGCGAAGAACCACGATTACCTACAAGGTCAAATCGGTAACCCAACTGGCGAATCTGCACCGAACAAAAAGTTCTACGATCCACGCGTATGGCTGCGTGCCGGTCAAGCGGAAATGGTTGCACGCTTAGAAAAAGCGTTTGCTGACCTCAACGCGATTGACGTGCTGTAATTATTATTCAGCTCGTTAAGTAACATGAAGAAGCCCGCCTTGTGCGGGTTTCTTTTTTTATGCTCTGATGGCGATCAGTGGCAGAGTGATAAAATATTGTTTAACCTGTAACGGAAGCCCAGCAAGCTCGACATAAGTGCTGGTTTGGTCATTTTTAGCCAATTTTGACTTTATCAACATCCGAGTTTGCTTTATCGTGCCGGCGATCTGACATTGAGTGGTGATATACGAACTCACGTTGAGCTCTGAGCATGGCTACTAAATTTTCATTCATTATGAGAGGAAAACACTATGGCGGTTGAATCGATTGGTGTCGAAGCACCTATCGTTGAGAGTTTTAATCAGGTAAATACTTGGTTAATCAATAATTCAGATCTTTTAATTCAGTACGGCGTGAACATTATTTCTGCGATTTTAATCCTGTTTATCGGTAACCTAGTGGTTAAAGCGGTGGCAGGTAGTGTAGCTGGCGTATTGAAAAAGAAAGAAATGGACAAGGCGGTGGTCGATTTCATCCACGGCTTGGTGCGTTACACGCTGTTTGTGATTGTGTTAATTGCTGCTTTAAGTCGTATCGGCGTACAAACCGCATCTGTGGTCGCTGTGATTGGTGCGGCAGGCTTAGCGATTGGTCTTGCCTTGCAAGGTTCGCTATCTAACTTTGCCGCTGGGGTGTTGATTGTGGCATTCCGTCCATTTAAATCGGGTGATTATGTGGAAATCGCTGGTGTGGCTGGCTCGGTCGAATCGATTTTAATTTTCCAAACTGTATTAAAAACCCCTGATAATAAAGTAGTTATTGTGCCTAATGCTTCTGTGATTGGTGGTGCGATCACTAACTATTCACGCAATCCAACTCGTCGGGTGGATATGGTGATTGGCGTTTCTTACAAGTCTGATCTGCAAAAAACCAAGCGGGTTTTGCGTGAAACCTTGGAAAAAGATGCGCGGATCCTTAAAGATCCCGACATCACTATTGGCGTGCTGACTTTAGCCGATTCATCGATCAATTTTGTGGTGCGTCCATGGTGTAAAACCGAAGATTATTGGAAGGTTTACTACGATTCGATGCAAGCGATCAAAGAAGCGCTGGATGCCAATGGTATCGAAATTCCATTCCCACAAATGGATGTGCATCTTAACAAGATCAACTAATAGTTAGTTGAGTATCAAAGCGAGCGCTGCTATTGGATTGTGGCGTGATCAGCAAAAGCGGAGTGAATACTCCGCTTTTTTATCGCTGATAGTTTGAGTTACTCAGCCCAATCGGTGAAATAACCGTGATGCTAAGGGCCTATTGCCGCAATCATTGAACGAGTCAAGTTTGTGTGATTTTCACTCACTATAACAGACGTTGTCTGCTGCTTGGCTTATGATGTTGCTAGGTAATCACATAAGGATCGAGACAATGAAATTATTCGCACCAGTGGTTTTACTGCTTTCGCTACTCTCACCTCCACTGTTGGCTCAAGAATGGGATTTTCCGCATATCTCAACCACTGGATACGGTGAAGTGAGTGTAAGCCCGGATATGGCTGAATTTTCAGTCAAGGTGGTGGAATCAACCATGAATGCTGAGCAAGCTAAAGCGGCAGTTGATAAAGCGGTGAGTGAGTTTACGGCTAAATTGCTTAAATCTGGTGTTACGCAGCAGAATATTTCGAGTTCTAATTTGTATATTAATCCGCAATACCACTATCCAACCAATGGCAAACCAGAGTTGGTTGGCTATCAGGCTTCTCGCTCAATGACGGTAAGAGTAGAGGATTTGAGCAAGCTGAATCAATATCTCGATATCGCCTTAGAGTCAGGCATCAACCAAGTCAATCGGATTCAATTGAAAGTGCGTGATCAAGATAAGTATCAACAACAAGCACGTATGGCTGCGATTGAAGATGCAAAACAAAAAGCCCAATCTCTGGCTAAAGGTTTTGAACGGCGTTTAGAAGGCGTTTGGCGAGTTGAATATAATACGCCGAGCGTTGAACCGATCATGATGCGAGCGGCGAATGTGAGTGAAAAAATTGATGTGTCTGATACTTATCAGGATTCGAGTTTATTGATCCGTGATCGAGTGGACGTGGTATATAAATTGACCCATTAATGTTGGGCAAATATCAGCAATAAAAAACATCAGTAATAAAAAAGGAGCCGAGAGGCTCCTTTTCAACGATATCATTCACCACTTCCGCGCCGAGTTGGCGTGGGGGAATGAATTACAGTACGTGTACTGAAGTGGTGTTAGTGGTGCCAGAGGCAACCAGTGCACCAGAAACCATTACCACGATGTCGCCTTTCTTACCTAGGCCAGATTGCAGCGCAATATCTTTACCCAAGTGGTAGAACGCGTCAGTGTTATCAATTGCATCCACAACCACTGGAGTAACACCTTTACACAGTACTAGCTGCGCTGCAGTTTTCTTGTTGGTGGTTACCGCGATGATGTTCGCAGTTGGGAAGTATTTACGGATAGAACGCGCAGATTTACCTGCATCTGTCGCCACGATGATCAGTGGTGCAGCCAGTTTCTCAGCTGTGTCTACTGCACTTTTACATACTGCTTCAGTGATACGCAGACGTGGGCTATCCAGACGTGAACCCAGCTCAGCTTTCAGTACTGAATCAGTACGGTTAGCGATTTGCGCCATAATTTTCACTGCTTCTACTGGGTACTTACCTTTAGCGGTTTCACCAGACAGCATCACTGCATCAGTACCGTCCATGATCGCGTTAGCTACGTCACCCGCTTCAGCACGAGTTGGACGTGGGTTCTTGATCATTGAATCCAGCATTTGAGTTGCGGTGATAACCATTTTACGTGCACGGTTACATTTTTCGATCATCATCTTCTGGGCGAAGATAACTTCTTCCGCTGGGATTTCAACACCTAGGTCACCACGAGCAACCATGATGCCGTCAGACAGCTCAAGGATCTCATCGAAGTTGTCCAAGCCTTCTTGGTTTTCGATTTTAGAGATGATTTGGATGTTTTGGCCGCCGTGTGCTGCCAGAACTTCACGGATTTCTTTAACGTCTGAACCTTTACGGATGAAAGAAGCAGCAACGAAATCAACGCCTTGCTCACAACCGAATTTCAGGTCATTTTTGTCTTTTTCAGACAGTGCTGGCAGATTTACAGAAACACCTGGCAGGTTAACGCCTTTGTTCTCACCCAACGCACCGTTGTTCAGAACTTTACATTTAACTTCAGTCTCTGTGGTCGCCAGAACTTCCATTTCGATTAGACCGTCGTCAACCAGGATATGGTTACCTACGTTCAGATCTTTAGCAAAGCCAGTGTAAGTCACAGCTACGCGATCTTTGTTACCAATAACGGCAGTGTCAGTGGTGAACGTGAACTCTTGGCCAGCAACTAAATCAACATCGTCACCGTTTTCCAGTTTGATAGTACGGATCTCTGGGCCTTTAGTATCCAGTAGGATCGCCAGTTGTTTACCGGTTACTTCCATTACTTTACGGAAGTTAGCGATACGAGCACCGTGCTCAACGTAGTCGCCGTGAGAGAAGTTCAGGCGCATTACGTTCATACCTGAGTTAACCAGTTCGGTTAGTTTCTCTACTGACTCAGTTTTTGGGCCAATCGTACATACGATTTTGGTCTTTTTCATGGAAGAGTTTCTCCGATAAACAAAATGATTTTGAAGTTGGTTGTGGATTCTGAAGTGTTCGCGGCGCGGGCAACTTTGCTTCATTCATTGCCAAGTCTAGCTCACCAGTTTACGGCACTCCAAAACTGAAAGTCTTTCAACAGATTTAGTCATTTTATGACTGACTGTTTGATCAAAAATGGCAGAAAAATCGCCACTTAACCCGAATATAGCGCGGATTGATGACGTATTTTTTACTCAATTCTGTAATTTTGTTTCTTTTCGAGCGCGAATTCTACCATTGAATGGCGTCAATATCACTGTTTAAGAATTGTCTTAGGACAAGGTTTTAGCGTGAAATATTAATTTTTTGGATCGAAATAAATAGACTTGTTTGTTTCGTTGTAATTATACTTTGTTTCGATTCGTAACTTTATTTGTGTTTTATAATGTCAAAACGAAATACACAGCTGAGAAGGCACACGATAGTCAAACTGGTTAACGAGCAAGGAGAGGTGAGTGTTGAGGCGCTCTCTGCTCAGTTTGAAACCTCAGAGGTGACGATTCGTAAAGACCTAGCGTCACTAGAGAAAAATGGTCAACTATTGCGCCGCTATGGCGGGGCGATCTCATTACCGAAAGACGTGATGCACGATGCACTGAATGAAAAAGTTTCAACTCGAAAGTTATCGTTGGCTAAAGCAGCAGCCAAATTGATCCGTGACCACAATCGAATTGTGATTGATAGCGGTAGTACTACAGCGGCATTAATTCAGCAATTGAATGAAAAACGCGGCTTAGTAGTGATGACCAATTCGTTGTATGTTGCTAATGCACTCAATGAATTAGAAAGCGAGCCAACTTTGCTGATGACGGGAGGAACTTGGGATACCCATTCTGAGTCTTTCCAAGGCAAAGTGGCGGAATCGGTACTGCGCTCTTACGATTTTGATCAGTTGTTTATTGGCGCAGATGGCATCGATCTCGACCGTGGCACGACCACCTTCAATGAGTTGGTCGGGTTAAGCAATGTGATGGCAGAAGTTTCCCGTGAAGTGATTGTGATGATTGAATCGGACAAGGTTGGGCGCAAAATTCCCAACTTAGAACTCAGTTGGGACAATATTGACGTGTTAGTGACCGATCATGAATTGAGTGATGAATTTGCCAAACAGATTGAATCTCACCAAGTGCGAGTGATTCGTGCCAGTGTGAAATAAGGTATCCCTGAGCGCGATCCCTTGGGTAACCGCGCGATGACATAACAATATGGAGTAAAAACATGTGTGGAATTGTTGGTGCGGTTGCACAACGCGATGTTGCTGAAATTTTAGTACAAGGATTACGTCGTCTGGAATACCGTGGTTATGACTCAGCCGGTATTGCGGTAGTAGATAGTGATAACCAGCTCACTCGTTTGCGCCGTTTAGGTAAAGTACAAGAGTTGGCCGATGCGGTAGAGGCGGCACCAGTGGCTGGTGGCACAGGTATTGCGCACACTCGTTGGGCAACGCATGGTGAGCCTTCAGAAATCAATGCTCATCCACACATCTCTGGCGATATTACTGTGGTGCATAATGGCATCATTGAAAATCATGAAATGCTGCGTTCGATGTTACAACAGCGTGGCTATGTATTTGTGTCACAAACCGACACTGAAGTGATTGCCCATTTGGTTGAATGGGAATTACGTAGTGCCAGCAGTTTATTAGCTGCGGTACAAGCAACAGTAAAGCAGCTGAGCGGCGCTTATGGCACAGTCGTGATGGATCGCAAAGACCCGTCTCGTTTAGTCGTGGCTCGTTCTGGTAGCCCAATAGTGATTGGTTTGGGGATTGGTGAAAACTTCCTTGCTTCCGATCAGTTGGCATTACTGAATGTGACGCGTCGCTTTATGTATCTTGAAGAGGGCGATATCGCGGAGCTAACCCGACGTGAGGTCCGAGTGTTTGATGCGCAAGGTCAGCAAGTTGAGCGTGAAATCAGTGAATCGCATTTAGAGCATGATGCTGCTGACAAAGGCCGCTATCGACATTACATGCAAAAAGAGATTTTTGAGCAGCCTAACGCGCTGATCAATACCATGGAAGGGCGGATTACTCACGATAGCGTAGTAGTGGAAAGTATTGGCGTGCATGCCGCGGAGATCTTAGCCAAAGTTGAGCATGTGCAAATTGTGGCTTGTGGTACGTCCTATAATGCTGGAATGACGGCGCGTTATTGGTTTGAATCGCTTGCTGGGGTGAGCTGCGATGTGGAAATTGCTTCTGAGTTTCGCTATCGCAAATTTGTCACCCGCCCAAACAGCTTACTGATCACCCTGTCTCAATCGGGGGAAACCGCCGATACACTGGCGGCGCTGCGCTTAGCGAAAGAAAAAGGTTACATGGCCGCCATGACCGTTTGTAACGTTGCGGGCTCTTCTTTGGTGCGTGAATCGGATTTCGCCTTTATGACTCGCGCCGGAACTGAAATTGGTGTGGCTTCGACCAAAGCGTTTACTACTCAGTTGGTGACCTTGCTGATGTTAGTGACGGCCTTAGGCAAGCAGCAACAGCATATTGGACGTGAGTTAGAAGGCAAGATTGTGCGTGCGCTACATCAATTGCCGAAGCAGATTGAAAACGCCTTGTCGTTTGAAAAGCAAATTGAAACCTTAGCGCAAGATTTTGCGGATAAACACCATACGTTATTTTTAGGGCGTGGTGAATATTACCCCATCGCACTGGAAGCTTCACTGAAACTCAAGGAGATCTCCTATATTCACGCGGAAGCCTATGCCGCAGGTGAGCTGAAGCACGGCCCATTGGCTCTGATTGATGCTGATATGCCAGTAGTCGTGGTGGCACCAAGCAATGATTTGCTTGAAAAACTCAAATCGAATATTGAAGAAGTGCGCGCGCGTGGCGGATTACTGTATGTATTTGCTGATGAGGATGCGGATTTTAGCGCCGATGAGACCATGAAAATTATCGCCATGCCACATGTCAGCGAAATCGTGGCACCGATTTATTACACCATTCCCATGCAGTTGCTCTCTTACCATGTGGCTTTAATCAAAGGTACTGACGTTGATCAACCGCGTAACCTTGCCAAGGCAGTCACGGTAGAATAAAACATTAATTCTAAATCACAGGTATTGTGGTTCAGTATTGCAATCATACATGAGGCTAAGATCGGTTGATCTTGGCCTCATTGTTTAAATTTCACTGAAATATTGATGAGTTATCAGGTAATCCTGTGCTTGCTGTTGCCCCATATAGCGCGCGAGTGTTTTGCTGGTGACGTTACGTAGGTCGACCACAATCAAGCCATCAAGTGCATTATTGAACGCCGGATCAACGTTAAAACTGACCAATTTACCGTTCAGGCCTAAATATTGGCGCAGTAAGACGGGAACGCCTTTGCCTTCATCAATTCGCGCAATCACCCGTGACAGTAATTGTAAGTCGGCAAGTGAGGTTAATAAGCTGGCATTCCACTGCGTTGGGTCGCTGGGCGGTGGATTGCTGGCGATGACTAATTGTGCTTGTTCGCGGTCATAATAGTGCAGTGTCATAGTGTCAGCGAGTAAACGTCGCGCCTGCTCACTGTAGTCATTACTGATGCTGACCGGACCAAAGAGATGGGTATAGTGTGGATTTCGGCTAATATAGGTGCCAATCCCTTTCCAGAGCAGCAACAGTGCGGTCATACTCTTTTGGTATTGACTATCTATTACTGAGCGGCCCATCTCAATCGCATTGCCCATATTATTGAGAAAACGCTGATCGTAGTGAAAAAGAGTACTGGAATAGAGCCCATTAATTCCATTATGTTGCAAAAGCTGATCAACCAAGCCTAATCGATAGGCTCCAACCAATTGCTGTTGCTCGCGATCCCAAATGAATAGATGCAGGTAATCGCGATCAAACCGATCAATATCTAATGCGTGACCGGTACCTTCTCCAACCGCTCGAAAGTTCAACTCACGTACTCGGCCAATCTCATGCATCAGCGCCGGAATATTTTCGGCTTTGCTGCAATACACATCGAACTGATTATGCCGCAGCATATGGTCTGCATAAGGTAGCTGAGCAATATTTTCCAGCAAATCGCTAACGGGTAGACGCTCGGCGACCGGTAATAAGGAGTGATCACTGGCAGTTTTATTACGCATCGGAGAGGGCTGGAGCAGATAGGTATTGAGGCGTAAATAATTGACCAGCTGTTGATCGCAAAGATGCTGTACCTCACGATGTGAAATCGCTTCACCAAGTGCGATGCCTATCGAAGTTTGTTGCTTATTGAGTAATTCACGGCCAAGCATGAGCGTACGCAGCATCGGGTGAATTTTCCCTGCTAAATAAAATCGGCTTGAGTTATGGCCATCAATATAAACCGGCACTGTCTGCGCCTGGTGTTTTTTCACTAACCGGCTAACCGATTGACTCCACTCTTTATCCTCTAAGCGGCCTGGCTGGTTGTTTACCGATTGAGATACTTCACCGGCCGGAAACATCAGCAGCACGCCACCTTGTGCAAGATGTTTGTGTGCTTGACGTAGTGCCGCTAAGTTGGCCTTTGCTGCATCATTACCTGCAAATACATCAACCCCAATAAATAATGAAGCCAGCTCAGGTACGAGTTTTAAATATTGGTTGGCTAAAATTTTTACATCAGAACGAACAGAGAGCAGCAATTCGGCTAAAATCACCCCCTCGACACAGCCTAAAGGATGGTTAGCCACCACAACAGTTGCCCCATGTTGTGGAATATTGGCGAGCTGACCGCGCACCAGTTGGTACTCAATGCCAAGCACGTCTAAGGTAAAACGCAGAAATGTTTGAGTATCACCACCAACTGGGCGCTGGGCATAGAACTGATTGAGACGCTTTAATCCGGTAGCCCATTCTGTTAAGTGTTCACCTAAACCAAATGGCGTTTTGCGTGGTAAAACGAATGGTGACGTAGAAAGCATAGCAACCTCTAATTTTCTGATTTGCTGATTTGCTGATTTGCTAAGAGGCTAGTGCTGAGATATTGCAAAACGGCGACATTCTGATGAGTTTTTTATTGCGCCGAATGGGGGGCCGCATAAGCTGTAATGGTTTAGATATTTTCAGAAATGAGTTTATGTGTTCACAGTTTGTACAAAAAATGTGCTGAATAAAAACGTTTAATGCTATTTTATTTAAGCGGATAAAACGCAAACAATAACAACGACATTACACCTTTGTTTGGCTGTTCTGGAATAGACGGGAGCGTATGCTCCCGTTGCTTTTTGCCAGTTTTTTCGACGGCTTACTTGGCTCATTGTCTGAGCCAAAATCGTCAGGTACAAAAAAGGTTAGTAAGCACTACGCTTACTAACCTTATGGAATTTGGTGGCCCCTCCCAGGCTTGAACTGGGGACCAAGCGATTATGAGTCGCCTGCTCTAACCACTGAGCTAAGGGGCCGAATAGGTGTCAGATTATAGGGGATGGGGCTAGGTGTGTCTAGCCAAACCCCGAGCAATAATGCTTACAATTTATTCACTTAGCTGATGTGAAAAACAAAAGGTGAGCTAAAGCTCACCTTTTTAATCCATCACTTGAAATGCGCTTACTCATCTAAGAAGCTGCGCAGAACTTCTGAGCGGCTTGGATGGCGTAACTTGCGTAGCGCTTTGGCTTCGATTTGACGGATCCGTTCACGGGTTACATCAAATTGTTTGCCTACTTCTTCTAGCGTGTGGTCGGTGTTCATGTCGATACCAAAACGCATCCGTAGCACTTTTGCTTCACGTGGTGTTAAACCAGCCAGTACATCTCGGGTTGCAGCGCGAAGGCTGGTCGCTGTCGCTGAATCCAGCGGCAGTTCGAGCGTGGTATCTTCGATAAAATCACCCAAATGTGAATCTTCATCATCACCAATTGGCGTCTCCATTGAGATTGGCTCTTTGGCAATTTTCAGCACTTTGCGGATCTTATCTTCTGGCATTTGCATGCGCTCTGCCAACTCTTCTGGCAGTGGCTCACGGCCCATCTCTTGCAACATTTGACGTGAGATTCGATTCAGTTTGTTGATCGTTTCGATCATGTGTACTGGAATACGAATCGTACGTGCTTGGTCGGCAATCGAACGAGTGATCGCTTGACGGATCCACCAAGTTGCATAAGTTGAGAACTTATAGCCACGGCGGTATTCAAATTTATCCACCGCTTTCATTAGACCGATGTTACCTTCCTGGATCAGATCCAAGAATTGCAGACCACGGTTGGTGTATTTCTTGGCAATTGAAATAACCAAACGTAAGTTTGCTTCAACCATCTCTTTCTTCGCACGACGAGCTTTGGCTTCACCAATTGACATGCGACGACTGATATCTTTGATGCGTTCAACCGAGAGTGAAGTCTCTTGTTCGATCATCTTCAACTTCTGGATTGAACGACGGATATCTTCTTCTTGCTCACGGATCTTGGCGACATAAGGCTTATCCGAAGCGAGAACCGTATCCAGCCACTCTTCATTCGATTCATTGCCTGTAAATAGGGCAATAAACGATTTCTTGGGCATCTTGGCGATTTCAACCACGGCCTTCATTGCCAAACGTTCTTGAGTGCGAACGCGGTCCATTGAAGTACGCAGTGTGTTAACTAAATGATCAAACTGTTTTGGTGTCAGGCGAAATTCGCGGAAGATATCCAAAACCAGGCCTGATGCTTCTGCACTTTGCTGGCTATCGTGACCAAATTCGTTAACTGCTAATTGCAGGTTTTGGAATTTGTTGCGCAGTTCGTTAAATTTTTCACGAGCAAGTTCAGGGTCAATACCGACATCTTCTTCGCTATCGCTACTTTCACCGTCGCCGTTTTCATCTTCGTCCTCTTCCTCATCTTCTACGATCGTATCGTCTTCGTCGGCGAGATCGGCTTCAGTAAGTTCGGAACCAATGTGTGTTGCGGTCGGAGCCCCTGTTTCCATGTTATCTGGATCGACGAAGCCCGAGATGAGATCGGTCAGACGCAGTTCTTCGGCTTGAACGCGATCAAACTGCTCAAGAATATAAGGAATGGTGCCCGGATATTCAGCAATCGCACTTTGAACTTGGTTAATACCATCTTCAATGCGTTTGGCGATATCAATTTCACCTTCACGTGTCAAAAGCTCAACCGTACCCATTTCACGCATATACATACGGACTGGATCGGTGGTGCGGCCGATTTCACTCTCTACGCTAGAAAGTGCGGCAGCAGCTGCTTCGGCAGCGTCTTCATCAGTGATAGTCGTATCATCACTGAGGGCAAGATCATCGGCATCAGGAGCGGTTTCCACCACCTTAATACCCATGTCATTGATCATCTGAATAATATCTTCCACTTGCTCTGAATCAACGATTTCAGCAGGTAAGTGGTCATTTACTTCGGCGTAGGTCAGATAGCCCTGTTCCTTGCCACGAAGGACAAGTTGTTTAAGCTGTGACTGCGGATTTTGATCCATAGACGGTATCCAACTTCGTATCTGGTGAAGGAATAAGTATGCGCAATGCAAACCACGTATACTAACAAATTTATTCTTTGCTGACTATCTCAACAGAGTTACGCTTTTAAGCCTTGTAAGATCAAGTCTTGTAGCTCTCTTTTCTCTTCGGTTGATAAACCGACACTTCGCCCTTTCGCCTGCAAATTTTCAATTTGTTTTTCTACGCACTGGGCAAGAATTTTGTCCAATGAGTCTAAAAAAAGTTCTTCTTGATTGTCCTCAACAAGAGGGATATCCCAACTTGCTAGACGAGACAGAAGCTTCTCATTTTTTGTATCTCGCCAATGTTCGAGCAATTGACCTGTAGTGATATGGGGATATTGTTGACATTTTTCAAGTACTTCATTCAAGGTCTCCAGACCCGGAAGTTGTAAATGTCGCACACTGGTGAGATCCGGTACCAATTGAGCATAGCTCGGTTTTTGAATTAGCAGCGCAATAACATCACGCATCGGTGTACGTTTTATGACTTTATGTGGCGCGGAACGCTGTTCTGGATAACGCACTTTTTTGCGCCGCAGTTGGTGATCAAACCCGGTTCGCTCATCGAGTAGTTTTTCAAGGATCTCTTGTAAAAAAGGATCCGGAATTTTATTGATGAGTGGGGTGGCGAGTGCCCGTAGTGCAGATTTGCCCTCATGGCTACCTAAGTTGATTTGGTGAAGCTCAATTAAGTTATCAAATAGGTATTGCGAAAGAGGGGTGGCATTGGCGACTTGCTGTTCAAACTGAGCCTTGCCGTATTGACGTACATAGCTATCTGGGTCTTCGCCATCGGGCAAAAAGAGGAATTTAAGAATATTGCCACTTTTAAGATAGTCTAATGCGTTTTCTAGGGCGCGCCATGCAGCATCACGTCCGGCTCGGTCACCATCGTAACAGCAGATCACTTGGTTAGTTTGACGAAATAGCAGTTGTAAATGATCGCCAGTGGTCGAGGTGCCGAGTGAGGCAACCGAATAATCCACGCCATATTGGGCCAGCGCGACGACATCCATATAGCCTTCGACGACTAAGATTTGTGGTGGTTCTCGATAGGCTTGCAGCACTTCATACAAGCCGTACAACTCTTTGCCTTTATGGAAAATCGGCGTTTCTGGCGAGTTCAGATACTTTGGCGTGCCTTGTTCGGTAATCCGGCCACCAAAGCCAATCACGCGACCACGTCGGTCACGGATTGGGAACATGACACGGCCACGAAAGCGGTCATAGCGTCGCCCATTATCATTCTCAATCAGCATGCCAGCGGTCACTAGCATCTCTTCGCTAGAGCGCTGTTGACCAAAATTGCGCCGCACTAAATCCCATTCATCGGCGACATAGCCAATGCCAAATTTTTGGACGATTTCACCCGATAAACCACGATTTTTTAGGTAATCAATCGCATGTTTATTGGTCGATACTTTGAGTTGCTGACGGTAAAATTGTGCGATGCTAGCCATCAGATCATATAGGCTGCGTTTCTCGTCACTTTTTATCGTTGGGGTTTGTTTAGCAAATGGGCTGGAAGGTGTCCGTTCTTCTCGCTGAACTTCAAGACCTATGGTTGACGCGAGCTCTTCAATCGCTTCCGGAAACTCCATGCGCTCATATTCCATGACGAAATCGATGGCATTGCCATGCGCACCACAACCGAAGCAGTGGTAAAACTGTTTTTCCTGACTAACACTGAAAGAAGGGGTCTTTTCATTGTGAAAAGGGCAGCAAGCACCGTAGTTTTTGCCTTTTTTCTTGAGTTTTACGCGTACGTCAATCACGTCGACAATATCGAGTCGAGCAAGGAGATCATCAATAAAACTGCGTGGGATGTGTCCTGCCATAAATCTCTGCATGTGCCGAAAATGAGAGGGTCAAAGACAAACAAGCCGTGCGTTCCAAAGGATTGCACGGCTTGTTGTAATTGGGTTGGGATTAAGCCAGTTTAGCGCGGACCAAACCGCTTACTTTACCCATATCTGCACGCCCTTGAATATGCGGTTTGAGTACAGCCATCACTTTGCCCATGTCTTGCATGCCTGAGGCGGCTGATTGGGCAATCGCACTGTTGATCAGTGCGCTCACTTCATCATCGCTCAAAGGTTGAGGCATAAAATCCTCAAGTACGGTGATCTCTGCTTTCTCCGCATCAGCCAAGTCTTGACGACCCGCTGCTTCGTATTGGCTTACAGAGTCGCGACGCTGTTTCACCATTTTGGTTAGCACGCCAACAATATCGTCATCGCTCAGAGTGATCTGCTCGTCGACTTCACGTTGTTTAATAGCGGCCAACGCTAAACGGATAGTGCCAAGGCGTAATTTATCCTTGGCTTTCATCGCTAGTTTTTGCTCTTCTTTGAGATTATCAATTAGAGCCATAACAGATTCCTTAGTTTAGGAAGTTGTTATTAGTACAGACGAACGCGACGTGCGTTTTCGCGAGCAAGCTTCTTAGCGTGACGCTTTTGAGCTGCTGCTTTAGCGCGTTTGCGAACGGTAGTTGGTTTTTCGTAGTGCTCACGACGACGCACTTCAGAAAGGATACCTGCTTTTTCGCAAGAGCGTTTGAAACGACGCAGTGCTACGTCGAACGGTTCGTTATCACGTACTTTAACTACTGGCATATGCCTTTCACCTCAGGGGTTAATTCGTTAATGCTGATATTTGATGACTTAAGCAGCAAGAATTCTTGCCCACCTAGTCGATAACCAGCTAGATCAAAATGGTGCGAAATTTTAATCTGATCACCTCAGCTTTGTAAAGCACTTTGTCGCTTACATTGTGGACAAGGTTTGTTTGTCGCGCCAAGGCAAGGTAACATGACGCCATCTTTGATTTTAGATGGCGGCGTGCTGAGAAAACTATGCGCATTATTGGTATTGAAACCTCGTGTGACGAAACGGGGATCGCGATTTACGATGACGAACAAGGTCTGTTGGCGCATCAGCTTTACAGTCAGGTTAAGCTGCATGCCGATTACGGCGGTGTGGTGCCTGAATTGGCTTCGCGTGACCATGTTAAAAAGACCATTCCGCTGATTAAAGCAGCGATGGCGCAAGCCAATGTGACGCCGCAAGATATCGATGGGGTGGCATTTACGGCAGGTCCCGGTTTAGTGGGGGCACTGTTGGTGGGTGCAACGATTGGCCGCAGTTTAGCTTACGCATGGAATGTGCCGGCGGTACCGGTTCACCATATGGAAGGGCATCTGTTGGCTCCGATGTTGGAAGATAATCCGCCGCCTTTTCCTTTCGTCGCGTTATTGGTATCTGGCGGCCATACCATGCTAGTGGAAGTCAAAAATATCGGCGAATACCGAATTTTAGGCGAGTCAATTGATGATGCCGCCGGTGAAGCGTTTGATAAAACCGCTAAGCTGATGGGGCTAGATTATCCTGGCGGACCGTTATTGGCCAAGTTGGCTGAGCAAGGCACGCCTGGGCGTTTTAAATTCCCACGGCCAATGACTGATCGTCCAGGTCTGGATATGAGTTTCTCTGGCTTAAAAACCTTTACTGCGAATACGATAGCCGCAAATGAGAATGATCCACAGACACGCGCTGATATTGCTTACGCCTTCCAAGAGGCGGTGTGCGATACCTTGGTGATTAAGTGTAAACGAGCTTTAGAGCAAACTGGTCTAAAACGGATCGTGATCGCAGGTGGCGTGAGTGCTAACCAACAACTGCGTGCTGATTTGGGCAAACTGGCTCAAAAAATCGGTGGTGCAGTGTATTACCCACGTACCGAGTTTTGTACCGATAATGGTGCGATGATTGCGTATGCGGGCATGCAACGTTTGAAAAATGGTGATGTGTGTGAGCTCGCTTTACAAGCTCGTCCACGTTGGCCGATTGATCAGTTAACACCGATCCAAAAATAAGCCCGCATAGCTAACCCGTAGTGACTCAAACTTGCGGGCTTTTTTTCTCGCCGACTTTGGGCTCTGTGCCCGCCAATAGGCGCTTTAGGTTTTGGTGGTGGCGTAACACGATTAAGCAACACAGCATCGCCACCGCCAGAGTGTATTGCGGTTTAATCAGCCAAGTGTACAGCGGGGCCAGCAGTACGGTCACTAATGCGGCTAATGATGAGTAACGAAACACCAGCATCACCACTAACCATGTCACCACGACCATTGCGGTTAAATCCAGCCCAATTGGAGCAATGGCCCCTAAAGCCGTTGCCACTCCTTTACCACCTTTAAAGTGAAAAAAAATCGGGTACATATGTCCCAGGCAGGCGGCGATGGCCACCAAACCCAACATCAGCGGATCAATATTCAGAAAGTAGCTACCCCATACGGGGATGGTGCCTTTGAGCATGTCACACAGGAGCACGGCGATCGCGGCTTTTTTTCCACCAATGCGTAGTACATTGGTGGCACCGGGATTGTGGGACCCCACATGACGCGGATCGGCCAGCCCTAGCACACGGCAGATCAACACGGCACTGGAAATCGATCCCAGCAGATAGGCAAAAATGATCATGCACAGCGCCAATGGAGTCATAACAGCCTCAAAGTACGTATTTCGAAAACTTTGCTCGAATAACGGTTGCTATTGCCTGCTCAATAATAAAAACCTTTTAGGATTTAGCATCTTGAACAGGTTGGGTATATCATATCGTGATTAAGCGGATAGTACGATTTTTTCAGCGGTTTGGGTATCCGACCTGTGGATAGGAAATGATGAAGCATGGATAAAGTGTTTATTGAACAGTTGCAAGTGATCACCACCATTGGTGTTTACGACTGGGAACAGCAGATTAAGCAAAAGTTAGTGCTGGATCTGGAAATGGCGCACGATAATCGCCCCGCAGGTAACAGTGACGATGTTAAGGATGCGTTGGATTACGCACAAGTGAGCCAAGCGGTGATTGAACATGTTGAGCAAGGCCGTTTTTTGTTGGTTGAGCGAGTGGCAGAAGAAGTGGCACAACTGATCATGACTCGTTTCTCGGTACCTTGGATCCGGATCCGTTTGACCAAACCCGGCGCAGTACCGCAAGCCAAAGGGGTCGGCGTGGTCATTGAGCGATCGCGTGGATGATCACCGCCTATATTGGGGTTGGTTCTAATCAACAGCGTCATCAATCGATAGCCGCGGGAGTGCGTGAGCTGAGTGCGCTGGGTCATCAATTGCGCATTTCAACCATTTACCAGTCGCCATCGTTTGGGTTTGCTGGACAGGATTTTTTTAACTTAGTGGTTGAAATACAAACACCATTATCACTCTTAGAATTGCAGGCGCAGTTGAAAGCGATTGAGCTGCGTCATGGCCGCTTACTCAATGCACAAAAGTATCAAGATCGAACATTGGATCTTGATATAGTGTTGTACGGTGATTGGGTGTCGGAGTGTAAGCCAATTCTACCCCGCCCCGACATCTATTGTTACCCGTTCGTGATTCAACCGTTATATGAGCTCTGTCCACAGCGAGTGATCGTTGGTGATGGCCGTACTGTCGAGCAGATCTGGCAGCAAGCGCAGGATTTAGCTTCCTTGACCCGAGTACCACTCTGGTTTTCTATTGATGAGAAGAAACAGTCATGAGTTATTTTGAGTCGTTCATTCTAGCTTTAATTCAAGGTTTTACTGAGTTTTTACCCATTTCTAGCTCCGCGCACTTGATCTTGCCCTCAGCGGTTTTCGGTTGGGCCGATCAAGGTTTGGCGTTTGATGTGGCGGTACATGTTGGCACGTTAGCCGCAGTCGTGATCTACTTTCGTAAAGAAGTGGTCTGTTTATTAGCTGCCTTTTTAGCCTCGATTTTTAAAGGTGATCGCAGTAAAGAGGCTAAATTAGCTTGGTTGATTGTACTTGCGACTATCCCAGCTTGTGTGCTGGGTTTGCTAATGAAGGATATTGTTGAGCTCTATTTGCGTAGTGCTTGGATTATTGCTATCACCACCATAGTGTTTGGCTTGCTGCTGTGGCATGCCGATAAACATGCCGCGTTAAGTGCCGATGAATATCAAACCAATTGGCAAAAAGCACTGTTGATTGGTCTGGCCCAAGCGGTGGCGTTGATCCCTGGTACTTCGCGTTCTGGGGCCACGATAACGGCGGCTTTATATCTGGGCTTTACTCGTGAGGCGGCGGCGCGTTTTTCATTTTTAATGTCGATTCCGATCATTGTGCTGGCCGGTAGCTATCTTGGCCTTAAGCTGTTTACCAGCGGTGAGCCGATCCACGTTGGCTTCTTGCTGACCGGGATCATCACTTCATTTATCAGTGCTTACTTGTGTATTCATTTCTTTTTGAAGCTCATTTCACGTATGGGCATGACTCCGTTTGTGCTGTATCGCTTAGCGCTGGGGATTGGCTTATTGGCATTTTTATCAACCCAATAATCAGCCAGTACGCTCATGTGCTGAGCTTTATGGTATAAATGAGCCAGAGATAACCGACGTCACGCTTGGGCGTCGGATTGCAATAATAAAGATGGATAGGTTATGCGAGTGTTTGCTTTGACCCTGAGCTTATTATTAGTTTGGCTGTGTTATACCCTGCTGTGGGGTAAAAATGGGGTGATGGATTTTCGGGCCGTCAACGCAGAAATTGAGGTGCAACAGTTGGTCAATACGAACCTTCATCTGCGTAATCAAGAGATGTTTGCTGAAATTGACGATCTACGCCAAGGGCTAGATGCGATTGAAGAACGTGCTCGTAACGAACTCGGCATGGTCAAACAAGGGGAAACCTTTTATCGCATTATCGGCGAGGAGTCACGCCGATGAATAAACTGATTGCGGTCGTACCCGCAGCGGGTGTCGGCAGCCGTATGCAAGCAGATCGGCCGAAACAGTATTTGAGTCTGCTAGGTAAAACGGTCCTTGAGCATACGATTGACGGTTTACTCGCTCATCCACAGATCGATCAAGTCGTTGTCGCGCTCAGCGCAGACGACCCCTATTTTTCGCACTTAGCACTGGCGCGTGATCCGCGCGTGATCCGGGTTGATGGTGGTCAGCAACGCGCCGATTCGGTATTAGCTGCGCTGGACTATGTATGTCAGCACCAGCTCAGTCAATGGGTGTTAGTGCATGATGCGGCACGCCCTTGTGTTACCCACGCAGATATTAGTCAACTGATCCGCTTGGCTTTAACCCATCCGGTTGGTGCCATTCTTGCCGCTCCAGTGCGTGATACCATGAAGCGTAGCGATCATTTACAGCAGATTGAACATACCGTGGATCGGACCGCACTATGGCATGCACTGACGCCACAAATGTTTCGTGCCCAAGCACTGCGTGAGGCGTTACACGCCGCTTTGCAACAGCAGGTCACGATCACCGATGAAGCCTCGGCATTTGAATGGCGCGGTGAAAAGCCCGCGTTAGTGACTGGCCGAGCGGATAACCTCAAAATTACTCAACCCGAAGATCTTGCATTAGCCGAGTTTTATTTAAGGCGCAATAAGGAAACATTATGATCAGAATTGGCCACGGCTTTGATGTGCATCGTTTTGGTGGTGAAGGCCCGATTATTATTGGTGGGGTTAGCATCCCTTATGCGCAGGGTTTGATCGCCCATTCTGATGGTGATGTCGCGCTGCACGCATTATGCGACGCCTTATTAGGTGCGATTGCCGCTGGTGATATTGGTCGTCATTTCCCTGATACCGACGATAAATGGCAAGGGGCGGATAGCCGTGAGCTACTCAAAGATGTTTACCGCCGTGTACGACAACAAGGCTATGTGTTGGGCAATGCCGATGTGACGATTATTGCCCAAGCGCCGAAAATGGCCCCTTATATTCAAGCGATGTGTGCGGCGATTGCCGAAGATCTGCAAACCGATGTGAGCCGCATTAATGTTAAGGCGACCACCACTGAAAAATTGGGTTTTACCGGACGTAAAGAAGGTATTGCCTGTGAAGCGGTAGTGCTGTTACAGCAAGCTTAATCTATCGCTAATCTTATTTATTTATCGATCAGCATGCGTCGATTTATTGTGGAATTAAAATGACCGATATCCTCGCTCCTCTGGCTTATTTATGCGGCAAGCCAACCGCAAGCGCTAAACTCAAAGTATTACCTGAACATTTTCAAGTTAGCGAAGTGTTGGGTTATCCGTTAACCGGCAGTGGTGAACACTTGATGGTGCGCATTCGTAAGACGGGTGAGAACACCAGTTTTGTGGTTAACGAGCTAGCCAAAGCGTGTGGTGTACCTTCACGGGCGGTAAGCTGGGCTGGGTTAAAAGATCGCCATGCGGTCACTGAGCAGTGGCTGAGCGTACATCTGCCCAAAGGGGAGACACCCGATTTTTCGGCTTTTCTAGCTCAATATCCATCGATTGAAATCCTACAAGTGACTCGCCATGATAAAAAACTGCGCCCGGGCGATTTGCTGGGCAATGATTTTGTGATCACCTTGTCTGAAGTGAGTGATGTGGCGGCGGTGGTGAGCCGTTTGGAGAGCGTTGCCAAGTTCGGTGTGCCTAATTATTTTGGCAGTCAACGTTTTGGCCGTCATGGCAATAATCTGAGCGAAGCACGCCGTTGGGGGCGCGACAATGTACGCTCGCGTAATCAAAATCAGCGCAGTTTGTATCTCTCTGCGGCTCGGGCATGGATTTTTAATCAGATTGTCTCGAAGCGGATTGAGCAAGACCTATTTTCCCATTTTATGGTCGGCGATATTGCACTGGAACAGCAGCAACTGTGCCAGGTACAAGGTGATTTAGCGCAGTGGGATCAGCGCTTGCAAGCCGAGCAAGTGGCGATTTCTGCCGCGTTAGCGGGTGATAATGCTCTACCGACGACAGATCAAGCTTTACAGCTGGAGCAAGCACAACTGGATGCCGAGCCTGATTTAATGGCACTGATCCGGGCTAATCGTATGCGTCATGATCGCCGTGCCATCGCCTTGCATGCGCAAAATTTAAGCTGGCAGGTAGAGCAAGATCAGATCACCTTGCACTTTACGCTCGATGCTGGCAGTTTTGCCACCTCACTCGTTCGTGAATTGGTCGAAGAGATCCCGGTTGAGCGTCACTATGCTCAAGTGGATCAGTCAGCTAACCACGATGCTGACAGCGAGGAATAACGTGAAAATTCTGCTCAGTAATGATGATGGTGTGTACGCTCAAGGCTTACACACATTGGCTGATGCTCTGCGTGATTTAGCCGAAATCGTGATCGTGGCGCCGGATCGTAACCGCAGTGGCGCTTCTAACTCATTGACTTTAGAGCAGCCATTACGTGTTTCAACTATCGCGCCTAACACCTATTCAGTGCAGGGCACGCCGACTGATTGTGTGCATTTTGCATTGAATGAGCTAATGAAAGATGAGTTACCGGATTTGGTGCTTAGCGGCATCAATCATGGGGCGAATCTCGGCGATGATGTGCTCTATTCGGGGACGGTCGCGGCGGCGATGGAAGGTCACTTACTTGGCGTGCAAGCTATCGCTTTTTCGCTGGTCGGCAATACCCATTTTGCCACGGCGGCTCATGTTGTGCGCCAGTTGGTTGAGCAGCATTTAGCGCATCCGATCCCGACTCATCGCTTACTTAACGTCAATATTCCAGATCTGCCGGTGTCGCAAATACAAGGCGTGCAAGTCACGCGTTTAGGTGCGCGTCATCACGCAGAAAGTATGATAAAGCAGCAAGATCCGCGTGGGCATGATATTTATTGGCTTGGCCCTCCGGGTAAAGAGCAAGATGCGGGAGTGGGCACCGATTTTTATGCGATTGAACGGGGTTGGGTGTCATTGACACCGCTGCAAGTCGATTTAACCGCACACGAATCATTACTCAGTATGGATCATTGGTTACAGGAAAAGGTGAATGGCTAACCCAAAAGCCGACAGACTGATTCAATTTTTAACTGAGCAGGGGATCACTTCGCGCCCGGTTTTGGAGGCTATCCATACCCTGCCACGCGAGTGTTTCGTTGCACCAGCTATGATGCATCAAGCTTATGACAATAACGCACTACCGATTGGCCAAGGCCAGACTATTTCTCAGCCTTATATCGTCGCAAAAATGACCGAACTGCTGGCCTTAACTCCAGAGACTAGAGTGTTGGAAATTGGTACCGGTTCCGGTTATCAGACTGCGGTGCTCGCCAAATTGGTTAACCATGTTTTTACAGTTGAACGGATCAAAACGTTGCAGTGGGAGGCCAAACGGCGTCTCAAACAGCTCGACATCTATAACATCTCCACCAAACATAGTGATGGTTGGCTGGGCTGGCCTGCTCGTGCACCGTTTGATGCTATTTTAGTGACGGCAGCGGCAGCAAAAGTACCACAGGGCTTATTAGAACAGCTTGCCGAGGGTGGACGTATGGTGATCCCGATCGGCGAGCATGAGCAGCATTTGTACAAAATTGTCCGTCGTGGTCAGCAGTTTATCGGTGAGCGGCTAGAAGCGGTGCGCTTTGTCCCTTTAGTGGCAGGAGATCTTACCTGATGCCGGTTTACCCTTTGCGAACCATGCTGTTGCTACTGTGCAGCCTATTATTTGGCTGCGCAGCGCATACACCAGCCCCGGTTGCTGGATTGGGTAAAAATTACAATAGTATTGAACGTGGTAGTTATCGCGGCAGCTACTATGAGGTGAAAAAAGGCGATACGCTCTATTTCATTGCTTACGTGACCGATAAAGATGTTAATGAACTGATCCGTTTTAATAATCTCGCGCCACCTTACACGATTCATCCTGGCCAAAAGCTCAAATTGTGGCTGCCCAGTTATACCGCACCAGCTTATGGCGGAACCGGTGGTGCCGCTGTGGTAGCGGCCGCTGCCACTCGTAGCTCGTCACCCGCTCAAGCAACAGCGGTTAACCGACCTACCCAATCTGTGACCTCAAACGCAAATTCCCCAAGCACGACCAAGAAAACAACAAATAATCAACATTTAACCGCTAAGGAGCCGGTTAAAGCGGTTGATAAAAAACAAGTAAAGGAGTATGTTAAACCAGCTGGTAAACAAAATGTTAACATTGTCGCAGCAAGTTCTAAACCTTCGAATGATAAAATAGCCAAGTGGTTATGGCCGACGAAAGGCAGAGTGATTAGCAATTTCTCTGCTGGTGATCAAGGCAATAAAGGCATCGACATCGCAGGTCAACGTGGTCAAGCAATTATTGCCACTGCGAATGGAACGGTAGTTTATTCAGGTAATGCACTCCGTGGTTACGGTAACCTGATTATTATCAAGCACAATGAGCAGTACTTAAGTGCCTATGCGCACAATGAACAGTTGCTAGCAAAAGAAGGACAAACTGTGCAAGCCGGGCAGAAAATTGCCACCATGGGTAGCTCAGGCGCTGCCGATGTACGTTTGCATTTTGAGATCCGTTATCAAGGCAAGTCAGTGAATCCTAAACGTTACTTACCTTAACTCTATTTGCTAAGGTCATGCTGCAAAGTTTGTATCTCGCAATGACCCATTAAGTTGCCAGGGGAGGCTGCTATGAGTGTCAGTAATACTGTAACCAAAATAGAAGAGTTTGATTTTGAAGATGAAGCTCTGGAAGAGCTCACAACCGATGATGAACTCACCAATGATGAAGCATCCACCACTGCAGAAATCTCCAGTGAGGATGTTCGTGAAGAATTTGATGCATCAACCAAAAACCTTGATGCAACACAAATGTACCTCAGCGAGATTGGTTTTTCACCACTGCTGACTGCCGAAGAAGAAGTACTGTATGCTCGTCGTGCATTACGTGGCGATGAAGCGGCACGTAACCGCATGATTGAAAGTAACTTGCGCTTAGTGGTGAAAATTTCCCGTCGTTACAGTAATCGCGGACTCGCGCTGCTCGATCTGATTGAAGAGGGAAATCTTGGCTTGATTCGAGCGGTTGAAAAATTTGACCCTGAACGTGGTTTTCGCTTTTCAACCTATGCCACTTGGTGGATCCGTCAGACCATCGAACGGGCGTTAATGAACCAGACTCGCACTATTCGTCTGCCGATCCATGTGGTCAAAGAGCTGAATATTTACCTACGTACCGCTCGTGAGTTATCGCAGCGCCTTGACCACGAACCTACGCCAGAAGATATTGCTCTCGAACTCAATAAGCCAGTCGATGACGTGACCAAAATGTTGCGTCTTAATGAGCGTATCAGCTCGGTGGATATCCCGATTGGTGGCGATGGTGACAAAGCATTACTGGATATTTTGCCTGATTCGCATACCGCAGATCCGGAGTTTTCCACACAAGATGATGATATTCGCGAATCATTGCTCAATTGGCTTGATGAGTTAAATCCAAAGCAAAAAGAGGTGTTAGCGCGCCGCTTTGGTCTGCTTGGCTATGAGCCATCGACCTTGGAAGAGGTGGGACGTGAGATCAACCTAACCCGTGAGCGGGTGCGTCAAATCCAAGTGGAAGGTTTACGTCGTCTGCGGGAGATTTTGGTCAAACAAGGGCTGAATATGGAAGCGCTGTTTAATGTTGAATATGACAACTAACCCTGCCGTGCTGACGGAGATAATCACTGATTGAGGTTGTGATTAATCAGGGGCGTTTGCTTAGTTGTATCGCCACTATCAATAATAGAGGTGATTGCCAATCGCAATCGATAGTTGGATCAAGGCACTCTTTCGAGTGCCTTTTTGTTGCCTGGTGCCCTATAACTACAGCCAAAGGTTATCGATCGCCGTATGCCGCCAAGAAGGGGTTCTCCGTGCCGTTGCTCTTGACGGTATGATTGGCTTAGAGCAGTTTTTTCAGTTGATAGAGCAGATCGAGCGCTTGGCGTGGTGTTAATTGATCCGGATCGATGCTAGTTAATGCCTGCTCTACCGCACTTGGTTCAGGGATTAAACTGAGTTGATTGGCAATATCAACCCGATTCGATGGGGTGCTGAGTGGCTGGTGGCTCAATTGTTCCAGTTGCTGCAGTTTGTTGCGTGCATTGCGGATCACTGCTTTGGGAACACCAGCCAGTCCGGCAACCGCCAAACCGTACGATTTACTCGCGGCACCCTCTTGTACGGCATGCATAAATGCAATGCTGTCACCATGTTCGACCGCATCTAAATGCACGTTGGCCAGATGAGGTAATACATTCGGCAGCTCGGTCAACTCAAAATAGTGAGTAGCAAATAGCGTCATGGCACCGATTTGTTTGGCTAACCACTCTGCGCTAGCCCATGCCAGTGATAAGCCATCATAGGTACTGGTACCGCGTCCGATTTCATCCATCAACACTAAGCTGTGTGGCGTGGCGTTGTGCAGAATATTGGCAGTTTCGGTCATCTCAACCATAAAGGTCGAGCGGCCAGAGGCAAGGTCATCCGATGCGCCAATCCGAGTAAAAATACGATCCAGTGGGCCAATCACCGCATGTTCTGCCGGTACATAACTACCAATGTGGGCCAGTAGAGCAATTAACGCGGTTTGGCGCATATAGGTCGATTTACCGCCCATGTTAGGACCGGTAATGATCAGCATACGGCGTTCGGCATGCAGCTCAATCGGGTTCGCGATAAAAGGCTGATCCATCACTTGCTCGACCACGGGATGGCGACCGGCTTGAATCGAAATTCCGGCTGTCTGCACTAGGGTTGGGCGTTGATAATCTAAACTATCGGCTCGTTCCGCTAAGTTTTGCAGTACATCCAATTGAGCAATGGCGGCGGCGAGATCTTGAAACTGCTCAAGATGTGGCAGGAGCAGATCAAACAGTTGTTCCCAAAGCTGTTTTTCGACTGCTAAGGCGCGTGATTTTGAGTTGAGCACTTTATCTTCATGCAATTTCAACTCTTCAATGATGTAACGCTCGGCATTTTTTAACGTTTGGCGCCGCACGTAATGGGGTGGCACTAAATGGCTTTGACCGCGGCTAACCTGAATGTAGAAACCGTGGACATTGTTGTAGCCGACTTTGAGGCTATCAATGCCGTGGCGATCGCGCTCTTCGGCTTCTAAACGTTGCAAAAACTCGGTAGCACCATTGGCCAAATCACGCCATTCATCCAGCTCGGCACTATAACCATCGGCGATCACACCACCATCACGGATCACCACCGGTGGATTGGGCTTAATCGCTTTTTCTAACAGCTCGCACACTTCATGCATCGGTTGAGCTTGTTTGGCTAAGCCGATCAGATGCGGTTCGGTCAGTTCCGTTAGCAGGTTGCTGAGCTGTGGCAATTGCTGCATGGCATGACGTAGCCGAGCTAAATCACGTGGCCGTGCAGAGCGTAGGGCTAAGCGGGCTAAAATGCGTTCAATATCGCCAATTTGCTGTAATACAGGGCTAATTTCTGCGAATAATAGACTTTGTTTTAACTCGCCGATCGCATCCAGTCTTTGATTCAAGATGGCAAAATCGCGCATTGGCTGATGGATCCAGCGCTTAAGCATCCGGCTGCCCATTGGCGTTGCACAATGATCCAGCACATCGGCTAAGGTGTTATCGGTGCTACCCGATAAGTTATGGGTTAATTCGAGGTTGCGGCGAGTTGCCGCATCTAAAATCACCGATTGATCTTGGCGATCCCACGTTAGGGAGCGAATATGCGGCAGCGCAGTACGTTGAGTATCTTTCACGTATTGGATCAAGCAGCCAGCGGCACATAATCCGAGCTGGGCTTGTTCAACACCAAAACCAACTAAATCACGAGTACCAAATTGCTGATTAAGCTGCTGCTTGGCAGTTTGTAATTCAAATTCCCAAATCGGACGACGGCGATTGCCTTGACGATTCGCCATCAAGTGTACCGGAGCAAAATCTTCTGCAAATAAGAGTTCGCGCGGTGCGGTGCGTTGCAATTCCGCCGCCATCTCTTCTTCGCTTTGTGGCTCACTCAACTGAAAGCGACCGGAGGTGATGTCCATGGTCGCGTAACCAAATCGACCATTGTGATGGTAAATTGCGGCGATCAGGTTATCGACTCGCTCACTGAGCAGCGCCTCATCGGTTACTGTACCGGGGGTAACAATGCGCACGACTTGGCGCTCGACTGGCCCTTTACTGGTCGCCGGATCGCCGATCTGTTCGCAAATCGCGACCGATTCACCCATCTGGACCAATTTGGCTAAATAGCCTTCCACCGCATGAAAGGGGACGCCCGCCATCGGGATAGGCTCACCGGCAGAAGCGCCGCGTTTGGTTAATGAGATATCCAAGAGTTCAGAGGCGCGTTTGGCATCATCGTAAAACAGCTCATAAAAGTCACCCATACGATAAAACAGTAAAATATCGGGGTTTTCCGCCTTGAGTCTTAAATATTGCTGCATCATCGGGGTGTGGTGCGAAAGAGACTCGCTCGGTGAGGCGTTCGATTTCATCATAATCTTATATCGCTGCTTATCATCATTGGCGGATACCGAGTGCGGTGTTATCACTCGCTGCATCATGGATCACTTAAAGGCTACAGAGCATAGCAAACCTTATCAGGGCGGAGCAATTAAGCTGTGGTGAGCTTGATGCCAAGGCAACCCGTTATGCAGTGAAGAGTCCTGATGAGAGGTAACGATCACCGCGATCGCAGACGATAGCCACGACCACAGAGCCGGGATGTTGCTCGGCGATTTGCAACGCGGCATACACCGCACCACCAGAGCTTACGCCTGCACAAATTCCCTCTTCTCTGGCGAGCGCTCGCGCAGTTTGTTCGGCATCGTGTTGAGTAATATCAAGAATGCTATCGACCCGTGCCGCATCAAAAATACGTGGCAAATAGGCGGCTGGCCAGCGGCGAATGCCGGCAATCGCACTGCCTTCTGCCGGTTGTAAGCCGATGATCTGGATCTGAGGGTTTTGCTGTTTTAGATAGCGTGACACGCCCATAATGGTACCGGTGGTACCCATGCTCGAGACAAAATGGGTGATTTTACCTTGGCTTTGCTGCCAAATTTCTGGGCCGGTTGAGCGAAAATGAGCATCAGGATTATCGAAATTATTGAATTGATCGAGCACTTTACCGCGGCCGGCATGTTGCATTTGCTGTGCTAAATCCCGCGCTCCTTCCATTCCCTGCTCTTTAGTGACCAAAATCAACTGTGCGCCATAAGCTTGCATCGCATCTTTGCGCTCTTGGGTGGCGTTATCCGGCATGATCAAAATAATCGAATAACCTTTAATGGCGGCAGCCATGGCTAAGGCAATGCCAGTATTGCCGCTGGTGGCTTCAATAATGGTGTCACCGGGCTGCAAATATCCACGCGCTTCCGCTTGTACTATCATATTTAAAGCTGGCCGGTCTTTGACTGAACCGGCAGGATTATTGCCTTCTAATTTGACCAGCACGGTTGAACTGCCGGTGATTAAACGTTGTAAACGTACCAACGGAGTGTGGCCTACATAATCTTCAAGAGTGGGAAATTCAGACACCGGGTGATCCTTCTTTGGCTATCTCGTACTTGTCGCAGTATAAGAATTGATGTCGAGCAGGCATACAATTTATTGCTAGGAATTATTCCAAAACGTTCTATTAACACTCTTTTTTATAAATGGAATTCCTCCTAATCTAGGCTGCATAAGGAAGCCATTTAGGCATCATGATTTTCGAGTCGATCACATTTTGGAGGCGATCACTATGAAGCGAATCAAATTGAGCATCAGCGCAGTATTATTGGCGAACTCGCTGCAAGCTTTGGCGGCAGAGCAAACCCTACTCAATTCCTCTTACGATATTTCGCGTGAATTGTTTGCTGCGTATAACCCAGTGTTTGCCGAGCATTGGCAGCAAACTACCGGTAACACGGTCGAAATCAAGCAGTCTCACGCCGGCTCATCGGCGCAAGCGCGCTCTATTTTGCAAGGGCTAGCGGCGGATGTAGTGACGTTTAACCAAGTGACCGATGTACAAGTTTTACATGATAAGGGGCAGTTGTTGCCTGATAACTGGCAAAGTTTACTGCCGAATGGCAGCTCACCTTACTACTCGACGACTGCTTTTTTAGTGCGCAAAGGCAATCCTAAGAATATTCACGATTGGGATGATTTGGTGCGTGATGAGGTAAAAAGTGTGTTTCCGAATCCGAAAACTTCAGGTAACGCGCGTTATACCTATCTAGCCGCGCTCGGCTATGCGCAAAAAGCATTTGGTAAAGAGAACCAAATCCAGCAAGACCAGTTTTTAAAAAAATTTCTGGCCAATGTTGCGGTGTTTGATACCGGTGGCCGTGGTGCCACTACCTCTTTTGTTGAGCGTGGGATTGGTGATGTGCTGATCACCTTTGAATCGGAAGTGAATAATATCCGTCAGCAATATGGTGCGGATGATTACCAAGTGGTGGTGCCGAAAACCTCGATTTTGGCAGAGTTTCCCGTCGCTGTGGTGGAAAAAGTGGCCAAGCGTAATGGCACTTATCAGGTGGCGACCGAATACGTTACCTATCTGTACAGTGAGCCTGCACAGCGTTTATTGGCACAGTTCAACTACCGAGTGCACGATGCCAAGGTACAAGCTGAATTTGCGCAACGTTTTCCTGCGGTTGAACTACTGAGCGTTGAGCAGATCATCGGCAGTTGGGATCACGCGATGCAAAGTCAATTTGCTAATGGTGCTAAATTGGATCAATTACAACGTCGCTAATCAATATTACCGGTGGTTGCTCAATCAATGAGCAGCCATTATGGCTGCTTGATGGATATAAAGAGGTTTTATGGGGCATACGCTTGTACATCGTCCGCGTCAGCAACGAGTTTTACCCGGTTTTGCACTAAGTTTGGGTGTCTCTCTGTTGTTTGTCAGCTTGATCCTGCTGCTGCCCGCCACTGGGCTTATCATGCAAACTAGTAATATGAGCTTGAGTGAGTATTGGCAAGTGATTGTGGACCCTCGTGTGGTGGCCAGTTATAAAGTGACGGTGATCTGCGCCTTGCTCGCTTCACTGTTTAACGGTGGGTTTGGTTTACTACTCGCTTGGGTGTTGGTGCGCTATCAATTCCCCGGTAAACGAATTTTAGATGCTCTGGTCGACTTGCCTTTTGCTCTGCCGACCGCAGTGGCAGGGATCACGCTAGCTACCTTGTATTCCACTAATGGTTGGCTGGGTAGTTGGCTGGCTCCATTAGGAATCAAGGTGGCCTATACCCCGCTTGGCATTATAGTTGCGATGGTCTTTACCAGCATTCCTTTTGTGGTGCGCACCTTACAGCCGGTGCTGGAAGAAATTTCCCATGAAGAAGAAGAGGCGGGCATGACCTTAGGTGCGTCCGATAGGGCCGTTTTCGGCAAAGTGATTTTTCCCGCGTTAAAACCGGCCTTGTTGGTTGGCATCGCGTTGTCATTTACTCGTAGCCTTGGTGAATTTGGCGCGGTGATTTTTATTGCTGGCAACATGCCTTATGTCAGTGAAATCACTTCACTGATGATTTTTGTGCGCTTACAGGAGTTTGATTTTCCTGCTGCGAGCGCGATTGCATCGGTGGTATTACTGACTTCGCTGTTACTACTACTGATGATTAATCTTTGGCAAGGCGCTTATCTGCGCCGTATTCATGGACGATAAGGAAGCAGGCAATGGCAGACTATCAGCCTTTACGTGTCGGTGATAAGCCGTGGGTCAAATGGAGTTTGATTACTCTGGTGCTGTTATTGGTGACCTTATTGTTGCTGATCCCACTACTGAGCATTTTCCAACAAGCGTTGGCAAATGGGGTGGAGGCTTATTTCGGTTATTTTAATGATCCCGATACCCGTCATGCGATGGGCTTAACACTGCTGGTAGCGCTACTCACGGTGCCGATCAATTTGGTGTTTGGGGTGTTGCTCTCTTGGTTGGTGACCCGTTTTGAATTTGTTGGCCGTAAATTTTTCATCACTTTGATTGATATCCCGTTTGCCGTTTCTCCGGTGGTGGCTGGGTTACTCTACCTGTTGCTTTATGGCAGTAGCGGCTGGTTAGGCGCATGGCTATATGAGCATGATTGGCAAATTATGTTTGCTTGGCCGGGGATTGTCTTGGTCACCGTTTTTGTCACTTGCCCATTTGTGGCACGTGAATTAATTCCTTTGATGCAGCAGCAAGGACGTAGCGATGAAGAGGCCGCAGTCATTTTAGGCGCATCATGGTGGCAACTGTTTCGCCGCGTCACCTTGCCTAATATCAAATGGGCGCTGATTTATGGGGTGATCCTAACTAACGCGCGCGCGGTAGGCGAGTTTGGTGCCGTGGCGGTGGTTTCTGGCAATATTCGCGGTGAAACCAACACCTTACCTTTGCATGTGCAACTGCTGTATGAGGATTATCAATCACAAGCGGCATTTGCCAGCGCTTCGCTATTGGCGTTTATCGCCCTATTAACCCTATTACTGAAAGCTTTGGTCGAGTGGCGTCAAGAACGGCTGCAGATGGCCGAGCAACATCAGCAAGGAGCCCTATGAGCATTCGTCTTGATAATATTGCTAAACATTTTGGTCAGTTTCAGGCACTAGCCCCACTTTCACTGCAGATTGAAGAGAGCGAGATGATTGGCTTATTAGGGCCATCTGGCTCAGGCAAAACCACGTTACTGCGCATTATCGCGGGTTTGGAAGGAGCTGACAGCGGCACGATCCATTTTCGAGATCGTGATGTGACCAATTTGCACGTTCGCGATCGCCGAGTCGGTTTTGTGTTTCAAAACTACGCGCTATTTAGGCATATGACGGTGGCGGATAACGTGGCGTTTGGTTTGCAAGTCATGGATCGTGCGGTGCGGCCTAATTCGAGTGAAATTCAACGACGGGTCAAACAACTGTTGGAAATCGTGCAACTTGGCCATTTGGCACAGCGTTATCCCGAGCAGTTGTCTGGTGGCCAAAAGCAGCGCATTGCACTGGCTAGAGCCTTAGCAACTAAGCCAGAAGTACTGTTGCTGGATGAGCCGTTTGGCGCATTGGATGCGAAAGTGCGTAAAGATCTGCGCCGCTGGCTGCGTAGCCTACACGATGAGTTAGGATTTACCAGTGTATTTGTGACTCACGATCAGGATGAGGCTTTGGAGCTTTCCGATCGCGTGGTGGTGATGAGTCATGGACGGATTGAGCAGATAGACTCACCGATTGCGCTGTATGCGCAACCCAATAGCCGTTTTGTGTTTGATTTTTTAGGTAATGTTAATCAGTTTACCGCTGAGTGGCAGCATGGCCGCTGGGTTAACGGAGCCGCCTTTATTCAGCCGCCCGCCAGTGAAGCGACATGTCAAAATGGCTTACTGTATGTGCGTAGCCATGAGTTGGTTCTTGCGGATAAACCCAATAGCCAAGCTTTGTTACCGTTTGAGGTGGTCTCAATTAATCCGGTTGGAGCAGAAGTGCGAGTTGAATTGGCACCCATCGGTTGGCACAGCGCTGAATTATGGGAAGCCAAACTGTCACATCGTGAATTAACCGAAAAAGGTTTGCATCGCGGTCAGCCAGTGTTTGCGACTCCGCAGATTGGCTACTTTTTTGCTAGTGAAGGGCAAGCTAGCCCGAGCGTGTTGCGCTGGCCGTTTTTGGCGGCGGGTAGCTTGATGTTTGAAATTTGATCGACCAAGCCAGAGTGCCCAAGGGCGCTCTTTTTGTCATCGGCGATTGCAATTCATCGGCAAGTCGGTAGGTTAGCCTTGGTTTTTACATCGGCAATAACAGATGAGGGTATCATGCAGACACTTTATGCCAGCAGCCAGCAATTGGGGCGGTTACTGGAGCAGCGCCAGCACATTTTAGCGACCGCAGAGTCCTGCACGGGGGGAGGCGTTGCTTACTTAATCACGGAGGTGGCGGGCAGTTCCGCATGGTTTGATCGCAGTTTTGTCACTTACAGTAATCAGGCCAAGCAAGAAATGCTCGGCGTGCAGCCCGCGACGTTAGCTTTGCATGGCGCGGTCTCTGAGCCGACAGTGCAAGAGATGGTGCTCGGTGCACTGCAACATTCACATGCCACCTTAGCGGTAGCAATCAGTGGGATTGCTGGGCCTGGTGGTGGTAGTCCAGAAAAGCCAGTGGGTACGGTTTGCTTTGGCTTTGCGGACCAGTTTGGTTGGCTTAAGCTAGAAACTTGCCATTTTGTTGGTGATCGCCAGCAAGTACGTCAACAAGCGATCGAGCATGTGTTTGACCAACTGATGGTTCATCTGCAGCTCGAGGATTGCGAAAACGTTAACTAAGGCAAACTTTTTTCATACAGATCTAGACACTGTACAAATCAACAGTATAATGAGCCGCAACATAACCAATCAGTGTCGAGCCGATTTCGACGCAATACCCACTCACCTGAGTGACTATCCGGAGAGAGTAATGGACGAGAATAAACAAAAGGCACTTGCGGCCGCCCTTGGTCAAATTGAAAAACAATTTGGTAAAGGTTCCATCATGCGTTTAGGTGATAACCGCACGATGGATGTAGAAACCATATCGACCGGCTCATTGTCTCTGGATATCGCCTTAGGTGCGGGTGGTTTGCCGATGGGACGTATTGTTGAGATTTTCGGCCCAGAATCTTCCGGTAAAACCACTCTAACTTTGGAACTGATTGCCGCGGCGCAACGCGAAAGCAAAACCTGTGCTTTTATCGATGCTGAGCACGCTTTGGATCCGGTATATGCCAAAAAGCTGGGCGTGAATATTGATGAGTTACTGGTTTCTCAGCCAGATACTGGCGAACAAGCGCTAGAGATTTGTGATGCTTTAGCCCGCTCTGGTGCGGTGGATGTGATTGTGGTCGACTCTGTCGCAGCGTTGACACCAAAAGCGGAAATTGAAGGTGAGATGGGCGATAGCCACATGGGTCTGCAAGCGCGCATGCTGTCACAAGCGATGCGTAAGCTAACCGGTAACCTCAAGCAGTCCAACTGTATGTGTATCTTTATCAACCAGATCCGGATGAAGATTGGGGTAATGTTTGGCAACCCAGAAACCACCACCGGTGGTAACGCATTGAAATTTTACGCTTCGGTTCGTTTAGATATTCGTCGTACTGGTGCCATCAAAGAAGGTGATGAAGTCGTCGGTAACGAAACTCGGATCAAAGTGGTGAAGAATAAGATTGCTGCACCTTTTAAAGAAGCCCATACGCAAATCATGTATGGCCAAGGTTTTAACCGCGAAGGTGAATTAATTGATCTTGGCGTTAAGCATAAAATGGTTGAAAAATCAGGCGCTTGGTATAGCTGTAATGGCGACAAAATTGGCCAAGGCAAAGCGAACGCTTGTAAATATCTGAAAGAGAATCCAGCGTTCGCTAGTGCGCTAGACAAAAAGCTGCGTGATATGCTGCTAAACCCAGAAAATATGCAACTGACCGAGGAAACCTCTGCGGCGGTTGATGAGGCAGAATTTGGTGCTGCCGAAGAGTTTTAAACTCGCGGCTAAGTGGCTACCGTTTTAGCGCTTAAATTTAAGTTTTACTGAAATAAGCCCTGCATCGCAGGGCTTATTTTTTGCGGCCCCAAGTGGTAACCCGCACTACTGGAGAAAATAATGAGTTCGGCGTTATCCGCTTGTCGGCACAATGCACTACAGCTACTGAGTCGCCGCGATCATGGTCAATATGAATTGCAGCAAAAATTAGCTCTGAAAGGGCATCCAACCGATGTGATTGAGCAGGTGATTAACGATTGTTTAGCGTTGGGCTATCTGGATGATGCGCGTTATGCGGCAAGCCAAGTACGGCAAACCATGAGTAAAGGTTATGGTGAGCGCCACGTGCGTCAACAGCTCAAACAAAAGCGGATTGAGTCAGCGATGATTGATCAAGCTTTAGCCGAGCAGCAAGTCGATTGGTTTGCGCAGGCCAAATGGGTTGCCCACAAAAAATTCCCACTTGGGGGGAGTGTCGAACGCCAACAATATGCGAAACAAGTTCGTTATCTGCAATATCGAGGTTTTGACTTTGAGCAGATTCGCTACGCACTGCAATCCAATGAGGGAGATGAATAGTTGTTACTGGGTGGTGGTGCGAATTTAGCATCTAGCCAATCATTCACTTGTGACTTGCTGCTTTATTTCAATTTTCATTTCAATCTTCGATTTAGGGACCACTCTTGTTAAATTCAACTCAATAGGTTGTTAACCACAAGAAACTAGGCGAACGGTTATCCTTGCTTTACAATAGCGCAAAATTCTAACTTGAGTATTTCAGGAAGAGCTGCATGTTTATGAGCACGGATGAGGTGCGCCGCGCGTTCCTCGCATTCTTTGAAAGCAAAGGACACCAAATTGTAGAAAGTTCTTCATTGGTGCCAGCTAACGATCCGACCCTGCTGTTTACCAACGCAGGTATGAACCAATTTAAAGACTGTTTCTTGGGCTTGGAAAAGCGCGCCTACACTCGCGCGACAACCGCCCAACGTTGTGTCCGCGCTGGCGGTAAACACAATGATTTAGAAAACGTCGGTTTCACCGCACGTCACCATACCTTCTTCGAAATGCTAGGCAATTTCAGCTTTGGTGACTATTTCAAAGAAGATGCCATCCAATATGCATGGGAGTTTCTGACCGAAGTTCTGCAACTGCCCAAAGATCGTTTGTTGGTTACCGTATACCAAACCGATGACGAAGCGTTTGATATTTGGCATCAAAAAATGGGTATTCCGGCTGAGCGTATTATTCGTATCGGCGATAAACCTGGTGGTAAGAAATTCGATTCAGATAACTTCTGGCAGATGGGCGATACAGGCCCTTGTGGTCCATGTACTGAGATTTTTTATGATCATGGTGATCACATCTGGGGTGGGCCTCCTGGTTCGCCTGAAGAAGATGGCGACCGCTTCATCGAAATCTGGAATAACGTGTTCATGCAATTTAACCGTCATGCTGATGGCACGATGGAACCCCTGCCTAAACCATCGGTTGATACCGGCATGGGTATTGAGCGTATTTCTGCGATTATGCAGGGCGTGCACTCTAACTACGAAATTGATGTATTCCAAACCCTGATCAAAGCCGCTGCGGATGCGATCGGCTACCAAGATTTGACCAACCAATCTCTGCGTGTTGTGGCGGACCACATCCGTTCTTGCGCATTTTTGATTGTGGATGGGGTGATGCCGTCTAATGAAGGTCGTGGTTATGTACTACGCCGCATTATCCGTCGTGCAGTACGTCATGGTAACAAGCTTGGTGCACAAGGCGCTTTCTTCCACACTTTAGTCGGGCCTTTGGCAGAAGTAATGGGCAGTGCTGGCGTTGAACTGAAAAAACAACAAGCCTTAGTGGAAAAAGTCCTGCGTATCGAAGAAGAGAACTTTGGTCGTACGCTGGATCGCGGCATGAGTATTCTTAATGGCGCGTTAGATCAACTCTCTGGCCAAGTGCTGGATGGTGAGACCGTGTTTAAATTGTACGACACTTACGGTTTCCCTGCGGATTTAACCAATGATGTGGCGCGTGAGCGTGGTTTTAGTATTGATGAAGCCGGTTTTGAGCAAGCGATGGAAGAGCAGCGTCAACGCGCTCGTGAAGCCGGTCAGTTTGGTACCGACTACAATTCGCTGATCAAATCGGCAACCTCGACTGAATTTTGTGGCTACACCGCGAGTTGTGGTCAAAGTGTGGTGCAGGAAATATTTGTGCAAGGTGCACAAGTTGCTGCGTTGTCGGCAGGTGATAGTGCGATCATCGTATTGGATAACACGCCGTTTTATGCAGAGTCGGGTGGCCAATGTGGTGATACGGGGGTACTGAAAACCGACGCGGGTATTTTCCATGTACAAGATACGCATAAGCTAGGAAATGCGATTGCGCACCACGGCGTGCTAGCCGAAGGTGTTCTGGCGCAAGGCGATCACGTTGCTGCGATGGTTGATGAACAGCGCCGTATCGCGATTTCGCTGAACCACTCGGCAACCCACTTATTGCATGCAGCGCTACGTAATGTGCTGGGTGAACATGTGGCACAGAAAGGTTCTCTGGTGCGTGCGGAAACACTGCGCTTTGACTTTTCACATCTTGAAGCGATGAGTGCGGCAGAGATAAAACAAGTTGAACGCCTGGTTAACCAGCAGATCCGCTGTAACCACAATATCGCAACTCAGATCATGAATATTGAGGAAGCGAAAGCCAAAGGGGCGATGGCACTGTTTGGTGAGAAATATGATGACCAAGTACGTGTGCTGTCGATGGGCGATTTCTCTACCGAACTGTGTGGTGGTATCCATGCCAGCAATACCGGTGATATTGGCCTGTTTAAAATCATCTCAGAAGGTGGGATTGCAGCGGGTATCCGTCGGATTGAAGCGGTGACCGGTGAAGGTGCATTAGATTACCTCGAAGCGCAGCAAACACAGCATGATGCCAAAGTGTCTGAAATGGCTGCGAAAGCCAAATTGCTTGAGAAAGATATCCAGCATTTGAAAGATAAACTGGCAGCGCAAGAGAGCGCAGGCCTGATTAATCAAGTCAAACAAATCGCTGGGATTAATGTGTTGATTGCACAGCTTAATGGTGCGGATAACAAAGCACTGCGTGGCATGGTTGATGATCTTAAAAACCGACTGGGTAGCGGGATTATCATGCTTGGCAACGTGGCCGAAGATAAAGTGGGCCTGATTGCCGGTGTGACCAATGATTTGACCCATAAAGTCAAAGCTGGGGAACTGGTCAACATGGTGGCACTACAAATTGGTGGTAAGGGCGGTGGCCGCCCTGACATGGCTCAAGCTGGAGGAACCGATGCGCAGGCTCTACCTACGGCCTTAGAGTCGGTAGACGCTTGGATTACTGAGCGTCTATAACTACGACAAATAAATGACGCTCAATCAATATGTTATTGATTGGGCGTTATTTTATTAAGTCAACCAAGTGATCTGATTGGTGTAAGTGAGATATAGCCAATGAGGCGCTTGGTTTTATTTTAGTAACGATCAAATGAGATCTGATAATCGAATCCGATCAAATTTGATCCCAATAAGACTTTGGTCTTGGGAAGGTGAATACTGGTGAAAAAGCCCCTTATCGTGCAAAAGTTCGGTGGAACTTCGGTGGGTTCAATAGAAACAATGCAAACCGTAGCCGAACACATCATTAAGGCGAAAAATGATGGCAATCAAGTTGTCGTAGTGGTTTCTGCTATGGCAGGGGATACCAATCGACTGGTGGGTTTAGCTCAGCAAGTAGATAGTGTACCAAACGCTAGAGAACTTGATGTTTTGCTCTCTGCTGGTGAGCAGGTGTCAATGGCCTTAGTGGCCATGACACTGCACAAAATGGGCTATGCAGCCCGCTCACTAACCGGAGCTCAAGCGAATATTGTGACGGATAATCAACACAATAACGCAACGATTAAGCAGATTGATACTCGAAAGATAACAGAGCTGCTAGAACAAGATTTTATTGTAATAGTCGCCGGTTTTCAGGGTGTTAATGAAAATGGGGATATCACCACGCTCGGCCGCGGTGGTTCAGATACCAGTGCGGTGACCTTGGCGGGTGCGCTTAATGCTGATGAGTGCCAAATCTTCACTGATGTTGATGGTGTATACACTTGTGATCCACGAGTGGTACCCACGGCGCGAAAATTGGATGTGATTGATTTTCCATCCATGGAAGAAATGGCACGTAAAGGCGCGAAAGTACTACATCTGCCCTGTGTCCAGTATGCTTGGAAAAATGCGGTACCACTACGTGTACTTTCTACCTTTGAAGATAATCAAGGCAGCTTGATTAAGGGTGATACCAGTACACATGCTATCTGTGGTATCGCAATTCAAAGAGACATGGTTTTAGTTGCGCTCAGTAATGAATCTTTGGCAGGGATTATTAAGCAGTGTCAAATGCTGGGGATTGAAGTTTGCACTATCATTGAAGAAGGTGATGATAGTGCGTTAGTGATTAAGCAAGATGCTTATGCCAAGTTGCGATTAGTGTGCGCTGAGAAAATCCGCAATTCAGAGCCAGTGAGTCTAATCACTAAGGTTGGCCTGCAGGCTCGTGGGTTAGTGGAACATGCTCGGGCAACCTTAGCCGAACATGGTATCGCTGTGCGTTATGTCTCGGCTGAGCAACAATCATCTATGCTAATGTTGGATCCTGCGAATGTGGATCGTGCGGCAAATATTCTGCACGAGACTTATGTCGTATCAGCGATCTCTCAAGAGTTTGGGGTAGAACAAACTTTTTTAGGTTAAACCGCTACCCTTGAGAGTTTACGATGTGACAACTTTTGATGGATAATAGTTTGGTTGCAAGAAAATACAGAGATTACTCAAGGAGCTAAGAATGCTTATTTTGACTCGCCGTGTTGGCGAAACCCTGATGATCGGTGATGAAGTGACCGTGACGGTATTGGGTGTAAAAGGTAACCAAGTCCGTATCGGTGTTAATGCACCGAAAGAAGTGTCTGTGCACCGTGAAGAAATCTACATGCGCATTCAAGCAGAAAAAGGTAATGGTGGCGTTGCTTCAGGCAACTACTAATTATCACAGCAAGGTCGGCTTATCACGCCGACCTTTTTGTTTATCCGCGTGTTTTTACGGATAAAGTGTAAATTCTCAGCGCTTTGGTTAATTTACCAACGGTTGAGTGGTTTAACCCATTTTTTGCCAAGAAAGTGTTTGACATATTTTTGGTAAATCGTAATATGTGCCTCCGCAAGACGGTGAGGTGGCCGAGAGGCTGAAGGCGCTCCCCTGCTAAGGGAGTATACGGTTTATAGCCGTATCGAGGGTTCGAATCCCTCCTTCACCGCCATTCTTGCACTGCTTATTTCGATAAGCCACAGCGCGTCCGTAGCTCAGCTGGATAGAGTACCTGGCTACGAACCAGGCGGTCAGAGGTTCGAATCCTCTCGGACGCGCCATATTCTTCTGGAATATGTAAGTGGTGAGGTGGCCGAGAGGCTGAAGGCGCTCCCCTGCTAAGGGAGTATACGGTTTATAGCCGTATCGAGGGTTCGAATCCCTCCCTCACCGCCATTTATTGGCCGATGGTCAATTTTTTTGTTCCAGAGAAAATATTTGTGATATGGTTCACAACTTGCGCGCTCGTAGCTCAGCTGGATAGAGTACCTGGCTACGAACCAGGCGGTCAGAGGTTCGAATCCTCTCGAGCGCGCCATATTATAAGCCCTGCATGAAAATGCAGGGCTTTTTACATCTTTCAAACCTACATCTTTCAAACTGACATCTTGCAAAGACAGTGTCGTACTTTAAACAACAACCTCCTGTTTTGTAGAAGATATTTTTCTCTCTATTAACTTCATCGCATTATTTGCCCATTTTTCACGTTAGCTTGATTGAAATGAAGGAAAATCGATCTCTTCGTTATTGTTTAAGCCCGTTATCCGGGTTGCAGTGCAGTGAATAGAAAATGCAGGCTACTGATTTGCTACGATTGCGATGATTTTTTGCTCTAATTTGTGGTCTAGGCAAAAGAGTGCGGGTAAGCAAATTGACAATAATGGTGCAGTCGAGATAATTCGTCCCTTCTGCTCGGCGATCACGCTGGTGAGTAGAATAATGTCAGGATGACAAAAAGGAAGCAACATGACACATATTGGAAGTTTACTGATTGATGCCGCTACGTTAATGGTAACGGGAATGGTGGTGGTATTTCTGTTTCTTACCATCCTCGTATATTTAGTCCAACTGATGTCTCGATTGATACCTCAAGAGGTCATTGAGTCAGTTGTAACCTCCAACCACCGTCAAACCGTTCAACCGATAACCGATGGCGTGAGCCCACAAGTCGTGGCGGCTATTTCTGCTGCGGTGCATCAGCACCGTGCTGCGCAACAGTAAATCAGGATTAAAAGGAGTTAATCAACATGGCTAAACCACTTGCTATCACCGATGTGGTCCTGCGTGACGCACATCAATCGCTTTTTGCTACACGGATGCGTATTGACGATATGCTGCCAATCGCGGCTGAATTGGATAAGATTGGCTACTGGTCTTTGGAAACCTGGGGCGGAGCAACCTTTGATGCTTGCATTCGTTTTTTAGGCGAAGATCCTTGGCAGCGTTTGCGCGCTTTAAAAAAAGCCATGCCCAATACGCCAATGCAGATGTTGCTGCGTGGACAAAATCTGCTTGGCTATCGGCATTATGCCGATGATGTGGTCACCAAATTTGTTGAGCGTGCACATGCCAATGGTATGGATGTCTTTCGTATTTTTGATGCGATGAATGATGTACGCAACTTTGAACAGGCGGTAAAAGCCACTATTGAGGTTGGTGCGCATGCTCAAGGCACTTTGTCTTACACCACCAGTCCAGTGCACAATACCGAAACGTGGGTTGATTTGGCCAAACGTTTAGAAGATCTCGGCTGTCATTCTTTATGCATCAAAGATATGTCTGGCTTACTCAAGCCCTATGAAGCTGAAGAGCTGATCTCGCGGATCAAACAATCTTGTGCGGTGCCATTAGCATTGCATTGTCATGCCACTACTGGCTTATCTACTGCAACGGCGATCAAAGCTGTTGAGGCGGGGATTGATATTCTCGATACCTCGATTTCATCGATGAGCCAAACCTATGGCCATACTGCGACGGAAACTGTGGTGGCTATGTTACAAGGCACGGATCGTGATACTCAGTTGAAATTGGAACAATTGCAGCCGATTGCGACTTATTTTCGAACCGTGCGTAAAAAATACGCCAAATTTGAAGGCCAGCTAAAAGGGGTCGATTCGCGGATCCTGATCGCTCAAGTGCCAGGTGGTATGCTGACTAATATGGAGGGGCAGTTAAAAGAGCAAGGTGCTGCTCATCGGTTAGATGAGGTGCTTGATGAGATCCCTCGTGTACGTCAAGATCTTGGCTTTATTCCTTTAGTCACCCCTACCTCACAAATTGTCGGCACCCAAGCAGTGATCAATGTGTTGGCGGGTGAGCGCTACAAAAGTATTACCAAAGAGACGGCCGGTGTTTTGAAAGGTGAATATGGTGCCACCCCTGCTAGCGTTAATGCTGAGCTGCAAGCACGTGTATTAGAGGGGCAAGCGGCGATCACCTGTCGACCGGCGGATAGATTACCGGCTGAGTTGGATCAATTAACCAAGCAGTTAGTTAAAAAAGCACAAGAAGAAAGCATCACCTTAGCCGATTCTCAGGTTGAGGATGTATTGATCTATGCGCTATTCCCGCAAGTTGGCCTTAAGTTTTTAAAAAATCGCCATAATCCAGCAGCGTTTGAACCCGCTCCAGATAAAAAACCAGCCCCTGCTGTTGCGGCATCTAACACCGCCACTCAGGTCGAGGCCTATAGTGTCAAAGTCGATGGCGTGGTATATGAGGTGGAAGTTGGCCCACAAGGTCAGCTCACTTCAATTGCTGCCGCTGCGCAAACTCAAACGGCGCCGCAACCTATCAGTACCAACGCCGCTCAAACGCTAGAAACCATCACCGCTCCCTTAGCGGGCACGATTTTTAAAATCCAAGTTGAATCTGGAGCTGAAGTTGCACAAGGTGATGTGTTGATTGTGTTAGAAGCGATGAAAATGGAAACGGAAATTCGTGCGCTGCGTGACGGCGTGGTACAGCAGCTGCTGGTCAAATCTGGCGATAGCGTACAAGTGGGTACACCGTTAGTGAGTTTGGTGTAAGGGCGGATCATGGAGAGATTTATCACCTTATGGCAGCAAACTGGGCTTGCCAACTTTGCGTTTGGGCAAACCATTATGATTATGGTTGGCTGTGGTTTGCTGTTCTTAGCGATTCGCAAGGGTTTTGAGCCACTATTACTGCTACCGATTGGTTTTGGTGCGGTGTTAGCCAATATCCCTAATGCTGGGTTTACCGAACCTGGTGGTTTGCTGTATTACGTTTACTATATCGGTATTGAGTCAGGAATATTTCCGCTGCTGATTTTTATGGGCGTCGGTGCGATGACTGACTTTGGCGCTTTGATTGCCAATCCCAAAACCTTATGGTTAGGGGCTGCGGCACAGTTTGGTATTTTTGCTACCTTATTTGGTGCGATTTTGCTTAATTTTGTTCCGGGTATTGAATTTAGCTTGGCCGATGCCGCCTCGATTGCGATTATCGGTGGTGCTGATGGCCCAACCGCGATCTTTTTGTCTAGTCAGCTAGCGCCAGATTTGCTCGGCGCGATAGCGGTGGCTGCTTATAGCTATATGGCGTTGGTGCCGTTGATCCAGCCGCCGATCATGAAAGCGTTAACCACTCCTGAAGAGCGCAATATCACCATGGCTCAATTGCGTCATGTCGGAAAAACCGAGAAGATCGTATTCCCACTCTTGGTATTACTGATGGCGATCCTCTTTTTGCCGACTGCGACCCCTTTAATCGGCATGTTCTGTTTAGGTAATTTAATGCGCGAAGCTGGGGTGGTGGATCGCTTGTCAAAAACTGCGCAAAATGAGTTGATCAATATTGTCACCATCTTTCTTGGTCTGGGGGTTGGCTCAAAACTGCAAGCGGATAACTTTTTGAATGTGCAAACCTTAGGCATTCTGCTATTAGGTGCGATCGCATTTAGTATTGGCACCGCAACTGGGGTGATCATGGCTAAAATACTCAATAAATGCTCCAAAGAGGCGATCAATCCACTGATTGGTGCTGCTGGGGTTTCCGCTGTTCCTATGGCCGCACGAGTGGTGAATAAGGTTGGCTTAGCTGCGAATCCACAAAACTTTTTATTGATGCATGCGATGGGGCCGAATGTGGCAGGTGTGTTAGGCTCTGCGGTTGCTGCAGGCATTTTGTTAGCTTTGGCCGGTTAACTTAGAATCAACTCTGCTAGGTTAAGTCTTGCGCTGCAGTATTAAGGTATTAAAAAATAGGTATATATTCAAAAGGATGCTTCGGCATCCTTTTTTATGGATAGTCTTGGGAGATTGGAAATGGAAAATAAACAAATTGTCATCCCTCAATTTGGCGCACCAGAGGTATTGGCGGTGCACACCACACCAATACCAACGCCCAAAAGCGGTGAAGTATTAGTCAAAGTTGCTTTCGCTAGTATCAATCCCATTGATGTGAAAACACGTGCCGGTTTAGGCTGGGCGGCAGCACAGAATAAAGACCGACTTCCTTGGACGCCAGGGTATGATATTGCAGGGCGAGTGATCGCGCTCGGTGATGGGGTTCGCCGTTTTAACTTGCGTGATAACGTGGCGGGTTTTATTGGCTTTCCACTGCGTGGAGGGGGTTATAGTCAGTATGTTTGTGTTCCGGAATCTGAACTCAGTCTCGTGCCAGATAGCGTGACTTTAGAAGCCGCTGCCGCGTTACCGTTAGCCGGACAAACTGCAGCGCAGGCACTGAGCAAAGCTCAGTTACAAGAAGGTGAGCGAGTTTTGATTTTAGCGGGAGCCGGTGGCGTTGGGCATATTGCGGTACAGATCGCGCTGGCGACGAAAGCGCAGGTTTTTACCACCTGTAGTGAAGCCAATTTAGATTTTCTGGCCACGCTCGGCGCTCATGCCATCAACTATCAATTTGCGCCGGTGTCGCAGCGCCTACAAGATGTTGACGTGTTGATCGATTTAGTCGGCGGTGATGTTGCGTTAGATGCGCTCAAATGTTTAAACGACCATGCTCGCGTGGTCACAGTGCCAACGTTAAGTGCTGAGCTGATTTGCGAAAAAGCTAAACTGCTCGGTTTCCAAGCCAGCGGTATGCTGGTGGATCCTAATCCTGAACAGCTCGATACCATGTTGTATATGATGAGTGTCGGTTTACTGCATTTGGAAATTCAGCACATTTACCCGTTAGCGGAAGCCAGTTTGGCTCATGCCCAGATTGAAACTGGCCATACCCGAGGCAAGTTACTGCTCGATATGAAATGTTAGTGTGGCTGCAAGATGTCAGCGCACCACTGACCACGCTGTTCGCTGAATCACCACTGGGTCTACTGTTTTGGAGTGGTTTTCTTAGTGCCACTTTATTGCCGGGTGGCTCAGAAGCGGCGCTGCTGGCCAGTTTAGCGCTGGCTGAGCATTCAGTTTGGCTGATTGTGCTGATTACTACCGCAGGTAATACTTTAGGTGGCATGATCAACTATTGGTTAGGTTTATGGTTGCCCCATCGAACTGATTCTCAAAAACAAGGTCATAAAGCCAAGTTATGGCTACAACGTTATGGGTACTGGGCGTTATTAGCAAGTTGGTTACCGATCATTGGTGATCCACTCTGTTTAGCCGCCGGTTGGTTGCGTTTCAGGGCCATCCCTGTATGTTTGATGATTTTGATCGGTAAAGGGCTGCGCTATTCACTGCTGGCAGCCTTATATTACGGCGTATGGTAAGGATAAATGATGAGAAAAATTGGCAGCTATGGGTTATTGCTGTGGCTATTGGCTGGATGTAGTGCTTCTGAATCATGGTGGCCACATTTTTCTTCGCTGCCGCAAGGTGTCACCCTAATTGAACAAGTGCCGGCCCAGCCGGGTAAGGTGATGATCCCGTATAGCAAATATCGCTTAGATAATGGACTAACGGTGATCTTAGCGCCGGATCACTCCGATCCACTGGTGCATGTGGATGTGACTTATCATGTTGGCTCCGCTCGTGAAGAGATTGGTAAATCAGGTTTTGCTCATTTCTTTGAACATATGATGTTTCAAGGTTCACAGCATGTGGGCGATCAGCAACATTTTCGTTTGATCACCGAAGCCGGTGGTACTCTCAATGGCACCACTAATCGTGATCGCACCAACTATTTTGAAACGGTGCCAGCCAACCAGTTGGAAAAAGTGTTATGGCTGGAAGCGGATCGCATGGGCTTTTTGCTCTCAGCGGTCTCGCAGCGTAAGTTTGAAATTCAGCGCGATACCGTCAAAAATGAGCGCGCTCAGAACTACGATAACCGTCCTTATGGCCTGATGTGGGAGAGAATGGGCGAAGCACTGTATGCCGAAGGGCATCCTTATTCTTGGCAAACGATAGGTTATGTCAGCGATTTAGATCGGGTTGATGTTAATGATCTGAAAGCCTTTTTCTTGCGTTGGTATGGGCCAAACAACGCCGTCTTAACCCTAGGTGGTGATTTAGATGTTCAACAGACCTTGGCTTGGGTGCAAAAATATTTTGGCTCGATTGAGCAAGGTCCAGAAGTAGTTGATGCGCCGAAACAGCCCGCGCGCTTAAGCGAAGATCGTTTTATTACGTTAGAAGATCGCGTGCAGCAGCCAATGCTGTTGATTGGTTGGCCAACTCAATATTTAGGCGCGGATGATCAGGTGGCACTGGATGTACTGGCGAATGTCTTAGGCAGTGGTAATAACAGTTTGTTGTACCAAGAACTGGTGAAAACGCAAAAAGCGGTCGATGCCGGAGCATTCCAAGATTGTGCTGAATTGGCCTGTACCTTTTATGTTTATGCCATGGCACCGGCTGGTGAGGCCGGTCAATTGGCTCCACTCTACCAACAAACCTTGCAAGTGCTGCAAAAATTTAAGCAGCAAGGTGTTACAACTCAGCGCTTAGAGCAGATCATTGGCTCACAAGAGGCGAATGCGGTATTTGCGCTAGAAAGTGTGCAAGGCAAAGTGAGCCAATTGGCCGCTAATCAAATTTTCTTCAAGCAACCGGACCGGATTGCCAGCCAGTTAGAGCAGTTGCGAGCGGTGACGCCACAAGCGGTGCAGCAGGTTTTTGGTCATTATCTTGATGATCAACCGAAAGTGACCTTAAGTGTGGTCGCTAAAGGTAAAACCGACTTTGCGGTGCGTGCGGCGACCTTTACCACACCGGCGCGTCAGCTACCGGAATACCAAAAAATTACTGAGCAGCAGTTGGCTTATCGACAAGTGAAAGATGATTTTGATCGTGCGCACATACCTGCGGTGGCAGAGCCGGTTCAAGCTCGTTTGCCGATGTTGTATCGGGTCGATTTTGACAATGGTGTACAGTTACTCGGTACCCAAACCGATGAAACTCCGACTGTTTTGATGGAAATTCAGTTGCCTGCGGGCGAACGTCAGGTGGCGATTGGTAAAGAAGGATTAGCCAATTTAACCGCCAGCTTGCTGCAAGAGGGTAGTCAGCAGCGTAGTGCAGAGGCGATACAGGCGCAATTGGATCAACTGGGTTCGAGTGTGCAAGTGTCGGCTGGGGCTTATTCAACCAGCATTGTGGTCTCGAGTTTAAGTCATAATTTAGCGGCCACCTTACAAGTGGTGAAAGAGATGCTGCTGACACCGGCGTTTAACCACAGCGATTTTGTGCGTCTACAGCAACAGATGCTGCAAGGTTTGGTGTATCAGCATCAGCAACCGAGTTGGCTAGCCTCGCAGGCGACACGCCAAGTGTTGTGGGGAGAGAGCTTGTTTGCTCGCTCAGGTGAGGGGAGTGAAGCATCGGTTGCCGAGTTGACCTTGCAAGATGTGCAGCGGTTTTACCGTCAGCATTACACCCCTCATGGGGCACAAATTGCGGTAGTGGGAGATATCAGTGCAGCAGAGATTACACAGCAGTTGCAGTTTATCGCAGATTGGCAAGGTCAGCCTGCACCACTGATCCAGCCACAGACCATCCCTCATTTGACTCAGCAAAAAATCTATTTGGTTGATAAGCCAGGAGCACCGCAGAGTATCATTCGTATGGTGCGCCAAGGCCTCCCGTTTGATGCCACTGGTGAACTCTATTTAACTCAGTTGGCCAACTTTAATCTGGCGGGTAACTTTAATAGCCGTATCAACCAAAACCTGCGTGAAGATAAAGGTTATACCTATGGTGCGGGAAGCTATTTTGCCAGCAATCGTGAAGTTGGGGCGATCGTATTTAATGCGCCAGTACGAGCCGATGTTACGCTGGATGCCATCCAAGAAATGATCAAAGAGATGCGTCAATTTAGCCAAACGGGGATCAGTGAGCCGGAGATGGCCTTTTTACGTTTAGCCGTTGGGCAACAAGAGGCGTTGCTGTATGAAACTCCGGCGCAAAAAGCGCAACTGATTGCGAATATTTTGACCTACAGTTTAGATCGGGATTATTTGCAGCAGCGTAATCAGATGGTCAAAAACGTCGAGCGTACTACGCTCAATCAGTTGGCGGCGCAATGGTTTAATCCAGATGATTATCAGATCATTGTCGTCGGTGATAGTCAGCGGCTTAAACCGCAGCTACAAAAGTTAGGTATTGCCCTAGAAGAGCTTGAAATCCTCCGTTAGAGGACACATTTATTAGTCGGGCACAGTTTGCCCCTACTCGCTATGCCGCGTAATGGTTCGATATCACTGGCGGCATTCGATCATAACTACCGATATAAGTGAAGCGTATTTTGAGTAAATTTGCCGAGCGACTACAAACAGTTGCAAACAAACCAGAAGTCTTTCAAAACTTTGGCCGTGGGTTGGAGCGCGAATCTTTGCGTTACACACCAGACGGCGCTCTTACGCAAACACCACACCCAGCAGCGCTGGGCTCGGCATTAACTCATCGCTGGATCACCACCGATTTTGCTGAATCATTGTTGGAGTTTATTACTCCGGTTTCTCATGATGTGGATACACTACTGGCTCAGATGGCGGATATTCATCATTTCGCGCAAAGCAAATTGGGTGAGGAAAAGCTATGGCCGCTCTCGATGCCTTGTTATGTCGGCAGTGAAGAGGGTATCGAGCTGGCTCAATATGGTTCATCGAATACCGGCAAAATGAAAACCTTGTACCGTGAAGGCCTTAAGCGCCGTTATGGTAGCCTGATGCAGATCATCTCTGGCGTTCATTTTAATTTTTCCTTCCCTACTAGTTTTTGGGATGCATTATTGGGCGAGCAAGATCCACAAACTCGCCAAGCCAGCCAATCGGCAGCTTATTTTGGGGTGATCCGCAACTACTACCGTTTCGGCTGGTTAATCCCTTATCTGTTTGGTGCCTCACCGGCGCTGTGCTCTTCATTCTTACAAGGGCGTAAAACCGATCTGCCGTTTGAGTCGCTGGGTAACACGTTATATCTGCCTTATGCGACTTCATTGCGCCTCAGTGATCTTGGCTATACCAACAGCGCGCAAAGTGTGCTGCAAATTGGTTTCAATAGCATAGAGCAGTATCTGCAAGGAGTGAATGAAGCGATCCGTACTCCATCGCAACAGTTTGCCAAACTTGGGGTTAAGGTTGAGGGACAATATCATCAGCTCAACAGCAATGTACTGCAAATTGAAAATGAGCTGTATGCGCCAATTCGTCCCAAACGAGTGACGCAAAGTGGTGAGCGACCTTCGCAAGCGTTAGCTCGTGCTGGCGTCGAGTACATCGAAGTGCGTTCACTGGATGTCAATCCGTTTAGTCCGATTGGTATCGACGAAGATCAAGTACGTTTTCTCGACCTCTTTTTAGCTTGGAGTGCGCTATCGGATTCCGATCCGATGGGCAATTGTGAACTTGCCTGTTGGCGTGATAACTGGCGCAAAGTGGTGTTAGAAGGGCGTAAACCTGGTTTAGAGCTACAAATTGGTTGTCATGGTGAAGTGCTGACTTTGCAAACTTGGGCCAAGCGGGTGTTTGCTGATTTACGTGCTATAGCACAAACCATGGATGCTGCGCTAGGTGGGCAAGCTTACCAAGTCGTATGTGACAAGCTAGAAGGTTGGATTGATAATCCAGAGCTGACTTTATCAGCACAGATTTTGGCGCAAATTAAACAGCATGGCGGTTTGGGCAAAACCGGTTGTGCGCTCGGTAATCAATATCGCGCGGAGAATTTGCAGCATCACTACCAATATTATTCACTCGATGTGATGGAACAGGAAGTATGCCGCTCTACGCAAGCTCAAGCAGAGGTTGAAGCTAAAGATACGCTCAGTTTCGATGCTTACTTAACGCAATATTTTGCGTACTTGCAGGAGACGGTTTAAGGTTAGTTGGCAAATGGCGCGTGACTAATAACGCGCCAATCAGGGAGCAAAGCGATGCCATTATTAGACAGTTTCACGGTTGATCATACTCGTATGCAGGCACCTGCGGTACGGGTGGCTAAAACGATGCAAACCCCCAAAGGGGATACTATTACGGTGTTTGATCTGCGGTTTACCTTGCCCAATCAGGACATTTTGTCTGAGCGGGGTATTCATACTCTAGAGCACTTGTATGCCGGATTTATGCGTCAGCATTTAAATGGCCGCGAGGTGGAAATCATCGATATTTCGCCTATGGGCTGTCGTACCGGTTTTTATATGAGCTTGATTGGTGCGCCTAGCGAGCAGCAAGTGGCGACGGCTTGGTTAGCGTCCATGCACGATGTGCTGAAAGTCGCAAGCCAAGCGCATATCCCTGAGTTAAATCGATACCAATGTGGCACGGCAGCAATGCACTCACTGGCAGAAGCACAAGCGATTGCCCAGCAAGTGATTACCGCTGGTATTGCCGTGAACCGTAATGAAGAGTTGGCACTACCGGAAGCGATGCTTCATCAGCTAAACGCTAACTAAATTCGGCTTGAGTTTGCTTGATATATGAAAAAGCCCGAACTTTTGGTTCGGGCTTTTTGTTGCTTATTTTCGTTGGTTTGCGAGTGGTTACACCAAGCCAGCTTTAGTTTTCTTGGGATAGACTTTAACCAGCTTGATCCGGTTCTCTTCTAACTCCAAGATCTCCATCTTATGCTGCGCTACTTTGACACTCAGGTGACTGGCTGGGATCTCTTCAAGATGCTCCAAAATTAAGCCATTCAGTGTTCTTGGGCCGTCGGTCGGCAGTTTCCACTTTAAGCTCTTATTAATGTCACGAATGTTGGCGCTGCCTTCAATTAAGAAGCTGCCATCTCCTTGTGGGGTAATTTCATCGGCTAAACTGGGTGACATCGAGGTGGTAAATTCACCGACAATCTCTTCTAAAATATCTTCTAGCGTAGTTAAGCCAATGATTTCCCCATATTCATCGACGATCAGACCAATTCGCTCTTTATTCCGTTGAAACTTAACCAACTGGACATTAAGCGGGGTTCCTTCTGGAATAAAATATATTTCATCCGCAGCACGCAAGAGCATCTCTTTATTAAAGTCGTTTTTCTCTAACATAAAGCGTGCCGCTTCGCGCAAGCGCAGGATACCGACCACTTCATCGATTTTGTCGCGATACAGCACGATGCGTCCGTGTGGTGAGTGGACCAACTGACGCACGATCGATTTCCAATCATCATTGATATTGATCCCGCTGATCTCATTGCGTGGGATCATGATGTCATTGACCGTGACATGTTCAAGATCGAGGATCGATAGCAACATATCTTGGTGACGACGAGGGATCAGATTGCCTGCTTCATTGACCACAGTACGCAACTCTTCCGAGCTGAGATGATCGCCTTTGCTATGCGGTGAAATACCAAGAACACGGATCAAACCATTAGTGATTACATTGACGAATACCACCAAAGGTGAGAATAGCTTCATCAGTACCGACAGTAATACGCTACTGGTGTAAGAAACCCGCTCAGGATATAGCGCAGCTAAGGTTTTTGGTGTCACTTCTGCAAAGACCAGAATCACCAAAGTCAGCGCCCCGGTGGCAATCGCAACCCCTAAATCACCGTACAGACGCATACCGATAATGGTCGCAATCGCTGAGGCGAGAATATTGACCAGGTTATTACCAATTAGGATTAAACCGATCAAACGATCTGGACGAGCCAATAGCTTTTCTACCCGCTGTGCGCCTTTATGGCCACTGTTGGCTAAATGCTTCAAACGGTAGCGATTGAGGGCCATCATGCCGGTTTCAGAACTGGAGAAGTAGGCAGAAATAATAATAAGACACGCGAGTAGCGCAAATAAGATACCCGTTGATATGTCGTCCAAAACGCTGATTTTCCTTATGGTAGAGTGCTAATAAAATTAAAAATAAAACCGAATCAGATCAATGCCCGATTGATACCGCTTATTAGCGTAAAATGATTTCGCGTACAAAACGGCTACCGAAATACGCCAAAGTGAGTAAGGTGGCTCCGGCTATCGCAAACCATGTTACTTTTTTACCTCGCCAACCTTTACGGTAGTGTCCCCAGAGCAAAACCGAATACACCATCCAAGCGACAAATGACAAAATACCTTTGTGCGCTTTACCTTGTGCAAACATGTCCTGAACAAAGATAAAGCCAGTTAATAATGTTCCGGTCAATAATAAGTTACCAATCAAAATAATCTTAAATAGTTGGCGCTCGACCATCAATAATGGTGGCAAGTTAGGATTATTCAACAAGACTTTTTTGCTCTTTAGCTTATGGTCAAGCCAAGCTAGCTGCAATGCATATAGCGCACCGATGGTTAAGGTCGAATAAGAAAACAGTGCCAAAGAAATGTGCAGTAATAATTTAGGATCACTCTCTAAGTGAGTAATAAAGCTACTCGGTAGAAAGGTAGCGGCACAAAGATTTAGTGCCGAGAAGCTGTAGGCAACGGGCAGTAAAAACCAAAGCCGAGCCTTGAACATGGCTAAACTCATTACCAAAGAGACAATAAAACTGATCAGCGACGCGACATTGAGGATACTTAAATTTTGTCCACTACCATGCAGGATCAAATCACTGAGTAACCAAGCATGAAACAGCAGTGCAATTGCGGCACTGATAAATACGGTTTTAGCTCGGATCCCGGTTTGCTTGACCAGTCCAGGTACGATATTCGCAATCGATAAGAGATATAACATCGTCGAGACAATCGCGATTAAGTTTTCCATACCTGCCACATAGATAAAGGTTAAGTGGGCGAATTATACCTTGCTCTTAGTAAATGGGCTACTTTGGAAATGCGCTGTTTTTGATATACCCTTCCTACTTAAAGCTGCAGCGGTGTTGGCTACGTTCGTTCACCCCAATCACATAGTTTGCCTATGCTCATGGCGACTCACTCACTTGCCGCCTACCTGCAACTTCAAGTGGTTTGGGTATAGGTGAGATAAAAGGTCGGGTAATTTACGATTCGTGAATCTCAGCCATCAGCAACGGGTATGCCTGCCCGTTTGTCTAAGGTATACTCACGCCAATTTACCGCCGCTTAGCGCAGAGAAAAAAGATGTTTGAGAATTTAACCGATCGCTTATCCAAAACGCTGAAAAATATCAGCGGCAAAGGTCGTCTTACCGAAGACAATATTAAAGATACCTTGCGCGAAGTGCGTATGGCATTGTTAGAAGCTGACGTTGCGCTACCTGTGGTGCGTGATTTTGTGCAGCGAGTCAAAGAAGGCGCTGTGGGGGTTGAGGTGTCTAAATCACTCACTCCGGGCCAAGAGTTCATTAAGATCGTTCGTCAGCAGCTTGAAGCTGTGATGGGTGAATCGAATCAAGCGCTGAATCTCGCGGCTCAGCCACCGGCGGTTATTCTGATGGCCGGTTTACAAGGTGCCGGTAAAACCACCTCGGTGGGTAAACTATCCAAGCTTCTTAAAGAGCGAGAAAAGAAAAAAGTGCTGGTGGTTTCCGCCGACGTTTATCGCCCCGCGGCGATAAAACAGTTGGAAACGCTAGCTAATGATTTAGGTGTCGATTTCTTCCCATCAACGCCGGATCAAAAACCGATTGATATTGCTAACGCTGCGATTGATCACGCCAAGAAAAAATTCTACGACGTATTGATTGTCGATACGGCTGGTCGTTTGGCGATTGATGAGCAGATGATGGCGGAAATCCAGGCGCTGCATAAAGCCATCAGCCCAGTCGAAACCCTGTTTGTGGTCGATGCGATGACCGGTCAAGATGCAGCCAATACCGCCAAAGCGTTTGGTGATGCACTGCCGTTGACTGGGGTTATTCTGACCAAAGTTGATGGTGATGCCCGTGGTGGTGCTGCACTATCGGTACGTCATATCACGGGTAAGCCAATTAAATTCTTGGGGGTCGGTGAAAAAACCGATGCACTAGAACCATTCCATCCAGATCGGATTGCATCACGTATTCTCGGTATGGGTGATGTGCTGTCCTTGATTGAAGATTTGCAGCGTAATGTTGATCAGCAACAAGCGGAAAAGCTCGCGAAAAAGTTCAAAGAAAAGAAAGGCTTTGATTTAGAAGATTTCCGTGAACAGCTCGGCCAGATGAAAAATATGGGCGGCATGATGGGCATGCTCGATAAATTACCTGGTATGTCGCAATTACCAGTCGATATGAAAGATAAAGTCGATGATCGGGTCTTTAAGCAGATGGAAGCGATGATCAGTTCAATGACCATGAAAGAGCGTCAACATCCTGAGTTGATCAAAGGTTCACGTAAAAAGCGCATTGCTGCGGGCTCTGGTACCCAAGTGCAAGATGTGAACCGTCTGCTTAAGCAATTTACTCAGATGCAAAAAATGATGAAAAAAATGCAGCAGGGCGGCATGAAAGGTATGATGCGTAACATGCAAGGCCTGATGGGTGGTGGTCGTGGTGGTTTGGGCGGCGGTTTCTTTGGTCGTTAATGACACTATCACCAGCGGAGTAGATGAAGCATTAACCTTTCAATCTGTTAGCTGAATCACAGTAATGGCGCACGCTTTTTGCTGGTGAAAAAGTAGCTAAACCCCTTGCAAAGCCTCGCAATAAGAGTAGAATTCCGAGGCTTTATTTTGGCACGAGACCCCAAACTGATTTTGTGAAAATTTTTGCAAGCCGGTTTTCGGGGTTAATTTTATTTTTGAAAAGCAAAGAGGACGACATGGTAACCATTCGTTTGGCACGTCACGGCGCGAAAAAGCGTCCATTTTATCAAATCGTTGTAGCAGACAGCCGCAACTCAGCAACTGGCCGTTTCATCGAGAAAGTTGGTTTCTTTAACCCGACTGCTGCTGGCCAAGAAGAAGGCCTGCGTCTGGATCTGGATCGCGTGAACCACTGGGTTTCACAAGGCGCATCTATGTCTGACCGCGTAGCACAACTAGTTAAAACCGCTCAAAAAGCGGCTTAATTATTACAATTAAGTAATCACTAGTTTATGTCGATGAAAGGTAAAGAAACGATGAGCAAGCAACACGAAAAATTGGTTGTGGGAAAATTAGGTTCTTCTTACGGCATTCGTGGCTGGCTTAAAGCTTTTTCCTACACAGACAATCCAGAAAGTATTTTCGATTACAGCCCTTGGTTCATTGAACAAAAGGGTGAGTGGGTAGAGTACAAAGTAGAAGGCTGGAAACGCCACAACAAAGGTTGGGTAGTGAAACTTCAAGGGCTTGATGTTCGTGAAGATGCACACCTGCTGACTAACTTTGAAATCGCAATTGACCCCGCATCATTACCAGAATTGTCAGGAGATGAGTTCTACTGGCGTGAATTGTTTGGTATGCAAGTGGTGACCACCAGCGGTTATGACCTTGGCGTTGTAACTGACATGATGGAAACCGGCTCCAACGATGTTCTCGTAGTGAAAGCGAATCTGAAAGATGCTTTCGGCCAAAAGGAACGGTTGATCCCGTTTCTTGAAGAGCAAGTGATCAAAGTTGTTGATCGCCAAGCTCAACGGATCGAAGTTGACTGGGATCCTGCGTTTTAACTCAAAAATCGAATAAGCGAGGAAACATGTGGGTTGGCATTGTTAGCCTATTTCCTGAAATGTTCCGCAGCGTTACCGATTTTGGAGTAACAGGTCAGGCGGTGAAAAAAGGGTTATTGTCAGTTGAGACTTGGAATCCACGTGATTTCGCTCATGACAAGCGTCGCACAGTCGATGATAAACCCTACGGTGGCGGTCCAGGCATGTTGATGATGGTGCAACCTTTGCGCGATGCCATCCATGCGGCGAAACAAGCGTCACCGGGTAAGACGAAAGTGATTTACCTCTCTCCACAAGGTCGTAAACTCGACCAACAAGGTGTGGAAGAGCTGGCGCAAAGCCAGAATTTAATTCTGATTTGCGGTCGCTATGAAGGGGTAGATGAACGGATTATTGAATCGGAGGTTGACGAAGAATGGTCAATCGGCGATTTCGTAATGACCGGCGGCGAACTGCCAGCCATGACGTTGATTGACTCAGTCTCGCGGTTTATACCGGGAGTGCTAGGGGATTTTGCGTCAGCAGAAGAAGATTCTTTTGCCAATGGTCTGTTAGATTGTCCGCACTACACGCGTCCTGAAGTATTGGATGGAAAAGAGGTACCCTCAGTACTGAAATCTGGCAATCATGAGGACATTCGTCGCTGGCGACTGAAACAGTCGTTAGGCCGAACCTGGCTAAGAAGACCGGAGCTCCTGGAAAACCTAGCTCTGACTGACGAACAGGAACAATTACTGGTTGAGTTTATTAAACAGGCTCAGCATCAGTAACCTATTAAATTTAGTATCAGTTTATTCTAGGAATTTAGACAATGAGTAACATCATCAAGGCTCTAGAACAAGAGCAAATGAAACAAAACCTGCCTCAATTTGCACCAGGCGACACTGTTGTGGTTCAAGTTAAGGTAAAAGAAGGTGACCGTGAGCGTCTACAGGCTTTCGAAGGCATCGTAATCGCAATCCGTAACCGTGGTCTGCACTCAGCATTCACCGTTCGTAAAATTTCTAACGGCGAAGGTGTTGAGCGTACGTTCCAAACTCACTCTCCAGTAGTTGATAGCATCGAAGTTAAGCGTCGCGGTGCAGTACGTCGTGCCAAACTGTACTACCTGCGTGACCTATCTGGTAAAGCTGCTCGTATCAAAGAGAAGCTGGCTAAGAAGTAATGCTAGAACTCTCGTTCTCGTAGTAAAAAGCGGAGCCCAAGGGCTCCGCTTTTTTGTGTTCATTTTTTGTATTTTTTCATCGCTATAAATCGTGTTATAGCAAACGCCTACACCAGTTACTCGCGACTATCTTCTCCAATGGTTACTGGTAGAACAATCTCTTCGCCTTTACGCAGCAAAGTCAAATCGACCACGGTGCCTGGTCTAAGATCGGTCACGGTATCGGTTACATTTTGCCGGCCATTAATTTTTTTACCATCAATTTTGAGCAGGATATCTTGCTCTAATAGGCCGGCTTGTGCCGCGGGCCCCGTGGGATCCACGCCTAAAATGATGATCCCACCCACATGTTCATTGCCCAGTAAGCGTGAGGTCATTGAATTAATATCTTGTCCATCTACCCCAATATAGCCGCGGATCACCCGCCCATCGGCAATGATTTTGGTCATGATTTTGCTGGCGAGAGCGTAAGGAATCGCAAATGAAATGCCATAGGTTTCAAAATCGGTAGCTTGTTGGAAAGAGGCGGTATTGATCCCAACTAATTCCCCTTCGGTATTCACCAAGGCTCCTCCAGAGTTGCCTTCATTGATCGCCGCATCAGTTTGAATGAATGCTTGTCGTCCATCAGCGCTGATCGATGAACGACCGGTGGCTGAAATAATCCCAAATGTGGTGGTTTGCCCTAAATTATAAGGATTACCAATTGCTAACACCACATCACCTACTTGGGGATGATAATCGGGATTGAGTGGAATGACTGGCAGCCCAGTCCCTTCGACGCGCAATATTGCGATATCAGTGCGGCGATCTTTTCCAACCAGCTGCGCTGCTGCGGCTCGGCCATCTTGTAGTGCCACCACAATTTGATCGGCTTGAGCCACGACATGATAGTTGGTAATGATATAGCCCTTTTCACTGACAATTACCCCTGAGCCTAAACCTTGAATCGACAGTTTGCGGTGATCGCTTTCGCTGTATTTACGGTTATAAATATTGACGACTGCAGGGGCGGCATTGCGCACCGCTTGATTAAACGATATCTGTAATGCGCTGATATGACGCGGTTGAGAATTGACGACAGGGAGTAGTTTGGCACGTAGTGAGGGGGTTAGCCCAATGATGATGATTGCGACAAATACCCCAAGGCTGATTGAGCGAACCCAAAATTTCAGCATAGTTTCCCCAACTCAAATTTAGATAAATGACGGACGGTAAGTGGTCAAGAATAACACTGGAAGTGTATTTCGCCAAAGTGACATCGAAAACGTTTATGGTCTCGTTTTTCTGGTTAATGCTGGTGTGAAGAGTACGGACTGCGTTACCGCTGAATGAGCGGTAACGCAGGGCTGAAGTTTAACGAACGACCAGATACAGGGTCCGTTCGCCACGTTGAATATTTAATGCCAGAATATTCGGCGATTTTTCCATGATGGCACGCAACTCGGCAATGTTTTTTACCCGCTTACGGTTTACACCGATAATGATGTCATCTTTTTGTAGTTGGTAAGACTCAGCCGCCGACCCTTTTTGTACCTCGGTGACTTTAACCCCTTGAATTGGATCGCTGTCATCCGTGTTACTGAGCTCTGCGCCGCTTAGACCTTGGTGCAGTGATTCGGCTTTGGTTTTTGCATTTTGCTGTTCATCGAGCGTAACGGAAACACTCTGGTTTTTACCATCACGTAATATGCCAAGAGTAATGGTTTTACCGGCACCTAAGGTGGCCACTTTAGCGCGCAGTTCCGAGAAGGTATCAACCGGTTTACCATTGAGTGAGGTAATTATATCGCCGGCTTTGATACCCGCTTTATCCGCTGCACTATTGGCGACCACTTGACTGACAAACGCACCTTTAGAGGATTCATAACCGAGCGCATCGGCTAGCTCAGAGCTGATTTCGCCTCCTTGCACTCCCAGCATGCCGCGTTTGACTTCACCAAACTCCAAAATTTGATCGGTGAGGTTTTTCATCATATTCGAAGGAATGGCAAAGCCGATCCCGACGTTACCGCCATTGGGGCCTAGAATCGCGGTGTTAATTCCGATCAATTCACCATTGAGATTGACCAGTGCCCCGCCTGAGTTGCCGCTATTGATGGCGGCATCCGTTTGAATGAAATTTTCAAAATTTTCGATATTTAAGCCACTGCGCCCAAGCGCGGAGATAATGCCAGAGGTGACGGTTTGCCCTAAACCAAATGGGTTACCAATCGCTACGGCAAAGTCTCCGACCCGTAGCACATCTGAGTCGGCAATTTTAATTTCGGTGAGATTTTTTGCTTTGCTGAGTTTGAGCAACGCGACATCGGACATCGCATCTCCACCGACCAGTTCGGCATCAAACTCCCGGCCATCATGCAGTTTAACGCGAATTTTTTCTGCACTATTGATGACATGATAGTTGGTGACTACATAACCTTTCTCAGCACTAATAATGACGCCTGAGCCAAGTCCACGAAATGGACGTTCTTGCAGTTGTTCGGTTGGAAAATCAGGGCCGAAGAAAAAACGAAATTGATCCGGCAGGCGCTGTTTTGATACTTGAGTGCCTTCCACTGCAATACTGACTACCGCTGGGGTGGCTTTTTCCAGCATCGGCGCAAGACTCGGTATTTGCGATCCATTGACAGAAAGGGGAAGGGCTGCGCCGGCAGGTAACGGTGAAAGTATCGTGCCCAAGCTAAGAGATAGAGCAGTTAAAATAAGCAAAGGTTTTTTCATCATAAACTCCTCAACAAATACACATTTGGCTGAAATAGAAAATAGGTCCATTTCCACAAACATCAACCAATAATCTGTGAGTTATGACTCAAAAACCTTTGCAAAGTTCACCATGCTCTGAGGTGAATAAAATTAACTGGCTTTGGTATTATTGACTAAGTCGGCTGAGTGAATAATCGCTTTGGTTTCACCACGCAGCAAACCACTCGCACCTAAAGCATAATCTTTCGGCGGCTGTTCTAACGTTTCAGGTTGTTTATTCTCTTGCTCTTTTTGCTGGGCGAGTCGACTAAACGGATTATCTTGCTCTGGCAAATGAGGGATTAAATCGCTGGCGGTTTTTGCCATATGCTGATAGAGCTTAGTGTAATCCTTACCTAGAGTGTCGAGCATTTCGGCTGTCTGTGCAAAATGGTCAGCCAGTTCTTGACGCTGCTGTTCTAGACTAAATTTGGCGCTATCGAGTTCTTTTTGCAGATTCTTCTGCGTTTTGTATTGAGGCGTCATTAAACGAGTGATCAGCACTCCGACTATTATCCCCACTAGCAATCCAGCAATAGTATAAATCCAAGGCATAAGAGCTCCTTCTTGTTGTTATCTAACATGTTTTTTACCTGTCGGTTACACATGTACGAGGGACATGTTACTATGAGAGCCTAGTACGATAAAGCAAAATGCATGTGGTTGATTTTGCGTTTACCACTTTTCTTATCACTGTAGCAGAGCAATATGACAGCAAAGCAGCGCTATCCCAAATATTTACTTTAAACCTCAGCATGGCATATTGAATGGCTATGGTTTTTTTTGTGATTTTATACAAAAAGAGATGATTTTTTCTGCTCCCTTCTCTATAATCCTGCGACCCACCGTTACTGCAGGTCCTTTGTGACCGAGAGTGCCACCCACTCGAAGGGGTGATGACTGGGCTCTTAGACAGTGGGAGCGAAAGCTCCTTGAAGTGTAAATTTAAATTAACGGGTTATTATTAGCATGAAAACTTTCGTTGCTAAACCAGAAACTGTAAAACGTGACTGGTACGTTGTAGACGCTGAAGGTAAAACTCTTGGCCGTCTAGCAAGTGAAATTGCATCTCGCCTACGTGGCAAACATAAAGCTGAATACACTCCACACGTTGACACTGGTGATTACATCATCGTTGTTAATGCGGAGAAAGTTACTGTTACTGGTAACAAAGCTAAGAACAAAATGTACCACCGTCACTCTGAGTTCCCAGGTGGCCTGAAATCATTCAGCTTCGAGAAGCTGATTGAGCGTAAGCCAGAAATGGTACTTGAGTTAGCGGTTAAAGGTATGTTGCCAAAAGGTCCTCTAGGCCGTGCTATGTACCGTAAGCTAAAAGTTTACGCTGGCGCTGAGCACAACCATGCTGCTCAACAACCAAAAGTACTGGACATCTAATCGGGGATTTCGGAAATGGCAGAGAATCAATACTACGGCACTGGCCGTCGCAAAAGCTCAGCTGCTCGTGTTTTTATCAAACCAGGCAGCGGCAACATCGTAATCAACAAGCGTAGTCTTGAAGAGTACTTCGGTCGTCCAACTTCTTGCATGGTTGTTAAACAACCTCTTGAACTGGTTGACATGGTAGAAAAACTGGATCTGTACATCACTGTTAAAGGTGGTGGTATTTCTGGTCAAGCTGGTGCTATCCGTCACGGTATCACTCGCGCTCTGATGGAATACGATGAGTCTCTACGTCCTGTTCTACGTGCTGCTGGCTACGTTACTCGTGACGCTCGTCGCGTTGAACGTAAGAAAGTGGGTCTACGTAAAGCACGTCGTCGTCCACAGTTCTCTAAGCGTTAATTTTCCTGTTTGGAAAATACGCTCCAGTGTTACTGGATGTGGTTCAAAAACCCGGCTATTTGGCCGGGTTTTTTACATTTCAGCGATAAGCCCACGGTTTATTGCTTGGTAGCGAATTGTCGCCACTGTTTTTTTCGTACTCATCCTCTCCTCCATGCTCATTATGCTTTATCCGGCACGCGATTATTCCTTTTGTGATGCTTCCAGCGTTCTCAATCGATGCATGTTGCAAAAAGGTAGCTTCACCTTGTTAATTATTAACTGTTTATTTATGATTTGTTATCAAGGTGATTCTATAGCCCGTGTTGGTTAGCCTTACTCTTTAAATGGAATTAGCCGGATCGATTGGAAGCCAATGGGAGAATGTCTGGATGAGTAATGCACCTCTAAATTCAGGTCGTAGACGATTTCTGACCGCCACCACCGCTGTTGTTGGTGGCTTAGGAGTGGCTGCGGTCGCAGTACCTTTTATCAAATCATGGAATCCGAGTGCTAAAGCCAAAGCCGCAGGAGCTCCGGTTGAGGTTGAAATCGGCAAGCTGGAAGAAGGGCAAATGATCCGAGTCGAGTGGCGCGGCAAACCGGTTTGGATAGTTCGCCGCTCTGGCGCGATTATTGAAGATCTAAAAAATCACGCCAACCAATTACGTGATGCCAATTCACAGCAGTTACAACAGCCCACTTATGCTCAAAATATTTACCGCTCAATTAAGCCTGAATATTTTATTGCGGTAGGGATTTGTACTCACTTGGGGTGCTCACCAACGTATTTACCGGACTCTTTTTCTGAGCAAGTCCAAGGCGTGAAGTCCGGTTTTTTCTGCCCCTGTCATGGCTCCAAATTTGATATGGCGGGCCGTGTTTTTCAAGCGGTTCCTGCGCCATTAAATCTAGTGATCCCACCACATATGTACCTAAGTGATACTCGGGTGGTAATTGGTCTTGATGCAACAGGAGAGGCATAATGCAAGCTCTACTGGATTGGGTAGAAAAACGTCTACCGGTTATCAATGCGTATAGAAAGCATCTGTCTGAATATCCGATGCCTAAAAACTTTAACTTTTGGTACTTGTTTGGTTCGTTGGCGATGTTGGTACTGGTTAACCAGCTTTTAACGGGGATCTGGTTAACCATGAACTACGTGCCTTCAGGCGAAGGAGCGTTTGCATCAGTCGAATACATTATGCGTGATGTGGAGTATGGTTGGTTGCTGCGTTATATGCATTCGACCGGGGCTTCCGCATTTTTTATTGTGATTTATCTGCACATGTTTCGAGGTTTGATTTATGGCTCTTATCAGCAGCCTCGTGAATTATTGTGGATCTTTGGCATGCTGATCTTCTTGGTATTGATGGCTGAAGCGTTTATGGGCTATCTGCTCCCTTGGGGACAAATGTCTTATTGGGGGGCACAGGTTATCATCTCGCTATTTGGTGCAATTCCGATCATTGGTGATGATTTAACACTGTGGATCCGCGGTGATTATGTTATTTCGGGCGCCACGCTTAACCGTTTCTTTGCGTTACACGTGATTGGATTACCAATAGTGCTACTACTGCTGATTGGGTTGCACGTTTTGGCACTGCATGAAGTGGGTTCCAATAATCCTGATGGAATTGAAACTAAATTGGCTAAAGGTTCGCAGGGTGAGGGCTATCAACCGCAATTCAAGTTTCATCACGACTACACCAAGAAATATGACATTGTGGATTCCATTCCCTTTCACCCTTATGGCACGGTCAAAGACTTAATCGGTGTGGCTGGTTTCTTGTTTTTGTTTTGTTATGTGCTGTTTTTCAATCCGGAAATGGGAGGGTATTTCCTTGAACCACCTAACTTTGAAGCGGCTAATCCACTGAAAACGCCAGAGCATATCGCTCCGGTGTGGTATTTCACCCCATTTTACGCCATTTTGCGTGCCGTGCCGGATAAGCTAATCGGTGTGATGGCGATGGGGGCATCGATTGTCATGTTGTTTTTATTACCTTGGTTGGATCGCTGTAAGGTGCGTTCTTATCGTTATCGTAGCAAATTCCATTTATTCAATATTGCCCAGTTTACGGTCAGTTTCATTGCATTGGGCATGTTAGGTGCGTTACCTGCAACACCTACTTATACCTTGTTGGCGCAGATTTTTAGCTTGGGCTATTTCATGTTCTTTGTGTTGCTGTTTTTCTATAGTAAGAATGAAGTGACTAAGCCATTACCGACCAGAGTGACCTACTAATGAAAATATGGATTGTAGTGTGGCTGGCTCTATGGCCATCATTGGTGATGGCGGCAGGAGCTAATATTCATTTAGATAAAGCGAATAATCAATTAAGCGATCAAGCTTCGCTACAAAATGGTGCCAAGTTATTTATCAACTATTGTTTTGGTTGCCATTCGACCCAGTACCAACGTTATCAAAGAGTTGCCGATGATCTTGGCATCCCGGCCGATTTAATGAAGCAACACTTAATATTCAATCCAGCCACTAAAATTGGTGATGTGATGGAAAATGCAATTCCGGAGTCATCCGCAGCTAAGTGGTTTGGGGCGCCGCCTCCGGATTTAACCTTAGTGGCGCGGGTACGAGGCACTGACTGGCTCTATACTTATCTGCGTACTTTTTATGTTGACCCATCACGCCCATTTGGCGTTAATAACTTAGTCTTTCCCAGCGTTGGTATGCCGCATGTGCTGGAAGAGTTGCAGGGTACTCCTGAGCCGATTTATGCCAGCAAAGTTGTTGATGGCAATCCGGTTATGCATGTGGTTGGGATCAAATCGCGTGGTAATGGTGAGTTAAGTGAAGGGGAATACAATCAAGCGGTGCGAGATTTGGTCAATTTTCTCGCATACTCTAGTGAGCCTATCAAGTTAGAGCGGCAAAAACTCGGTTGGTGGGTGATGGGCTTTTTAGTACTTTTCAGCTTAGTCGTGATTGCGCTCAAGAAAGAGTATTGGCGTGATGTGCACTAATTGTGCTATTATGTCGCGCTAATTTCCGATTGTTAACTCATCAATGGAGGCTATAGCCTCCATTGTTTTTTATCCCCGCATCTGTACTGGAGGGCTCCATGGCTGTAGCTGCCAACAAACGTTCTGTGATGACTCTGTTTTCAAGTGCATCCGACATGTATAGCCATCAGGTTCGCATTGTGCTGGCTGAAAAAGGTGTCAGTTTTGAAGTTGAGTTGGTTGATGAGAATAACCTCCCAGCGGAACTGATCGAGCTGAATCCTTATAAAACCGTACCTACTTTGGTGGATCGTGAGCTAGCTCTGTATGATTCCAAAATCATTATGGAATACTTAGATGAGCGTTTTCCACACCCACCGCTAATGCCGGTTTATCCGGTTGCACGTGGTAACAGCCGTTTGATGATCTACCGTATTGAACGCAACTGGTACTCATTGGCAGAGAAAGTGGTCAACGGTTCACCTGAAGTGGCTGAGCAAGCCCGCAATAAATTGCGTAATGACTTGCTGACTTTAGGTCCAGTGTTCGCTGAGTTTGAATACTTTATGAGTGAAGAATTCAGTTTAATTGATTGCTACTTGGCTCCACTGCTGTGGCGTTTACCTGTACTGGGCATTGATTTGATTGGTCCTGGTTCTAAAGAGCTAAAAGTGTACATGAACCGTGTATTTGAGCGTGATTCATTCCTGGCTTCGCTGACGGAAGCTGAACGCGAGATGCGTCTGGCTCGCTAATGGATGCCGGAATGGATAGTGATCAAATGACACCGCGTCGACCTTACTTGCTGCGTGCATTTTATGACTGGCTGCTGGAAAACGAGCTTACGCCACATTTGGTGGTGGATGCCACGTTACCAAGAGTTAAAGTGCCACTCGAATATGTGCAAGATGGGCAAATTATTCTCAATGTCGCTCCGCGCGCGGTCAGCCATTTAGACCTCAGTAACGACGAAGTGACCTTTAATGCTCGATTTGGTGGGCGGCCTCATCGCGTTATTGTGCCAATTTATGCGGTGCAGGCGATTTATGCACGTGAAAATGGTGCAGGGACGATGTTTGAGCCTGAATCAGCTTATATCGACTCACTAGAGCTTGAAGAGTTTGACGCACCAGCCTCGTTAGCTGGGCTAGAGAGTCCATTGGCTGATGACAGTGATGAGCATACTCGCGATGAGAGTAGTGATGAGCCACCTCGTCCAAAAGGCAAACCAAGCTTACGTGTTGTGAAATAAACGTGTTGTGAAATAAACGTGTCGTGAAGTCATCAAGCGTAACATGTAAAAGGCAGCGAGAATCGCTGCCTTTTTTGTCGCCATCCGAAACGGGTTGATTATTTATCTCGCTAACCGCTTGGTCCGATCGGCTTACTGAGCGTAATCAAATGCTCTGACCACTTGTTTTACACCAATAATATTTCTTGCTACCTCTATCGCAATATCAGCATGTTCAGCGGATACGTAGCCAAACAGATACACCACGCGGTCTTCGGTCACTACCTTCACTTTGATCCCGTTGAGCTCGGATTTGGTCAGTAACGCGGATTTAACTTTAGTGGTGATCCAGCTGTCATTGCTGATTTCTCCGACCGACAGCGGCGCTTTGATCTGGATTTGATTATGCAACTCTTTGACATCTTTCAGTTGCCGAGCTTGCGCGATAAATTGCTCTAAGGTTGCTTCAGTGCTGGATTGACCAAGTAATACCACGGTACCTCGATAAGCCACCGCTGAGATGCGCGTCTCTTTGCGATAGGGCTCTTTATTGGCAAGTCCTGCGACTTCTAACTCTAGGTTATTATCTTGCCAGATCTCCTTAGTGCTGCGCGGATCGGTCACCATATTGGCGGTGGTTGCGGCACCTGCGATGAATAATCCAGCACAACCGGTTAAGGTGACAAGCATGCTGGCCAAGAGAACAAGTTTAATACTTTTCATAATCACTCTACATGGGCTGGGAATAATACTTGGTCAATCAAATCACATAGGCAGTGTAGCGTCACCATGTGAACCTCGTGGATGCGCGCGGTACGGTGTGAGGGAATACGAATTTCCACATCATTTTCACCGAGTAGTCCCGCCATTTCGCCGCCATCTTTACCGGTAAGCGCAATAATCGTCATATCACGAGTGACGGCCGCTTCCATTGCTTTAATGATATTTTTGCTATTACCACTGGTCGAAATGGCTAATAAAATATCGCCAGGTTGACCAAATGCCCGCACCTGTTTAGAAAAGACTTCTTGGTAGTGGTAGTCGTTAGCCACTGCGGTTAAGGTGGTATTATCCGCGGTCAGAGCCATCGCTGGTAAACTTGGGCGTTCGGTTTCAAAGCGATTGATTAGGCAAGACACAAACTGTTGCGCGTTGACAGATGAACCACCGTTACCACAACAGAGAATTTTGTGGCCATTAAGTAAGCTTGCCACCATCGCTTGCGCTGCATGCATAATTGCATCTGGTAACGCTTCGGCTGCGGCAATTTGAATTTGAATACTTTCGGTAAAACTGTCTTTAATGCTATCGAGCATTGTCTATCCTTCAGTTATCGCGTTTTTTAACCATTCGATATGTTGCCCTTGCTGATGAATCGCAACCACATCAAAACGAAAATCCGCACTGTGACTATTTATGTTATTGGCGAGCATCCACCAATTTGCTGCTTTGATCAAGCGATCACGTTTGCTGCGGGTGATGGTTTCTGCGGCATGACCGTGTTGGCGATTGGCGCGATAACGGACTTCAACAAATACCCAAGTGGCACCTTGGCGCATCACCAAATCTAATTCGCCGCAGCGATAATTGACATTTTGGCTGACCAGTTTTAATCCTTGGCGGCATAGGTGCTGTGCCGCCATCTGTTCATAGTGGTTGCCTTGGGCGCGAGAGTTAGCGAACTCCATGCTCCGCCCAACTGATTTCGCGTTGTACCACACACTGATCATCAATGCTCAGTACACCGGTTTGGCCATCAAGGGTATAACCTTCGACGATTTTCATTTGTGGAAGTTCCACCATCAGTTGATACGCATCCATTCCGAGTGCTTGTAAGCGGCGCTCGGCATTTGAGCTGTCCGGCCAAATTTGAGTCAGTTGCTGCTGGAGGCTTGGCGATGGATGGATCAGCAGTGGAATATCGCTGTAGGTGACACCGGATAAATCTTCATACTGACGGCCACCGGCATTGCTGTTGGAGTTAGAAAACAGCTTTGGAGGACGAGTGTCTGGGTTGATCGCGACTTCAATGAACGGTTTGATTAAGGTGAGATCGGCGCTGTTGGCAACAATATACACCGCATCGATATCGCGGCGGCTCCGCGGCTGACTTTCTAAGCCAATACCAAGCAGCGATTCGATCTGAGCAATATTTTGCTGGCTATCTTGTAAGCCAAAAATTGAATTGATATTGCGTTGTAATTGACGCTTATCACCAAACAGATTAACCGCCACTTTATTGTTACTAAAGTGTCGCCACTCTTGATTAAAGGCTTCCACCACACGCTGCCCATAAGCATTTTGTGGCGCTAAAATCAGCGGATAGCGGTAGCCTTGGCTGAACAAATGTTTAGCGGCTTGTGCCACCTCTTGCTCTGGTGATAAAGCCAGATAACACGCGCCAGCAGTGGTATCGATATTATCCGGAATATTTAACGCTAACATTGGGATCGTTTGGCCACGGCTTTGTTGCAAGCGTTGTAATTGCTCAATATTGTCTTTAATTAATGGCCCGACCACAAAATCAATGTTCTGGTTGGTCAGGGTGGCATCCACCGATGCTAGTGATTCGGCATTGGTATCAATGATGGTTAAAGTGGCGTCCGTTGCGCGTTCAGCATCATTCATCATCGCAAACACGAAACCATCACGAATAAATTGCGCCTGTTTGGCAAATTTGCCGGTTAAAGGCAGCAGTAATGCGGTATGGGTTGGTTTGACAATATTGAGTGCCAAAATATCGCTGATGGCTTTAGGGGTATATTTTGTTGCCGGATGTTGTGGGTTTTCGGCCAGCCAGCGCTGTAAGGTGTTTTGTAGCTGTGGCAGATTGCTGCCCAGCGTTTTCATATAGATAGTTAATTGTAACCAGCCGCTTAGTTGTGTTTCATTGGGGCCCACGGCAAGGCGAGTCAGATTGTTTGCCGAATAGTGATTCAAGCTAGCCCAGATTTGATCAGCTAACGCTTCTTGCTCACGGTTTGATGACATCTCATACAGCGCGATCAATTCACGAGTGGAGTCAAACGGGCGATCTAGCGCGGTAAAAATATCGGCGCGTAATTGGTAATATTGTTGCCATTGAACCTGTGGTAATGACCAGTTCGCTTGGAAATTTAATTGGCGGAGCGCTTCTTGATACTGTTCGCGATTCACCAGTAATTGTGCGCGCAGCAGTTGCCATTGTGCTTGCTGAGTTTCGGTCAACGGTTGTTTGGCAAGGCGCATGATCAATAATTGCGCTTGCTCGGGATTGTTTTCGGCAATCGCGGCTTTGAGGGCCATCAACAACCAATCATTTTGTTGTGTACCTTGGCTGGCATCGGCACGCATTAAGTAGGTTTGTGCGGTTAACAGTGGTGGTGCGGCAATATCGACCACATCCGGTGACGAAGGTTGAGTCGAGCAGGCCGATAACACGATTGATAATGCAATCGGAGTCAATATGCGTGGTACACTGCGTCGCTGATGGTGGTTCATAGCCATGATTCTTTCGTTAGTCCGTAAGTTGTCTCTATATTAATCGTTGATGTGATGGTAAACAAATGACAGATACTAAAACCGTGCCAAATGGTGCACCAACTCTTTATATTGTGCCAACCCCGATTGGTAATTTGGGTGACATCACACAACGAGCCTTAGAGGTGTTAGCCCAAGTCGATATAATTGCCGCGGAAGATACTCGCCATACGGGTAAATTATTAGCGCACTTTAATATCAGCACCAAAACTTTTGCTCTGCATGATCATAATGAGCAGCAAAAAGCCCAGTTTTTAGTCGATAAGCTGCAATCGGGCATGTCGATTGCGCTGGTATCCGATGCTGGCACACCACTGATTAGCGATCCAGGTTATCATTTGGTCAATCAATGCCGTCAAGCTGGGGTCAAAGTTGTGCCACTTCCTGGCCCTTGTGCGGTGATCACGGCGTTAAGTGCAGCTGGTCTTCCGTCCGATTGCTTTAGTTTTGAGGGGTTTTTACCTGCTAAGAGTAAAGCACGTAAAGATAAGTTACTTGAAATCGCCAAAGTCGCGCGCACTTGTATTTTTTATGAGTCACCGCATCGGATCTGCGATGCCTTGCAAGATATGCAAGAGGTACTGGGCGGTGAGCGTCAGGTGGTTTTGGCGCGCGAGTTAACCAAGACTTTTGAAACCATTCAAGGTATGCCATTGGCACAATTGATCACCTGGATTGCTGAAGATGATAACCGCAAAAAAGGTGAAATGGTGCTGTTAGTGCATGGTTATCGGGCGGCTGGTGAGCAGACTCTGCCAGATGATGCATTGCGCACCTTAACTCTGCTCAGCAAAGAGCTGCCACTCAAAAAAGCGGCGGCGCTTGTCGCCGAAATTCATCAGTTGAAGAAAAATGCACTGTATAAATGGGGCCTAGAGAATTTGGGTGAATAATTTCAACTAATTGATTTTATTTAGATTAGGCCGATGCTTAACGCGTCGGCCTGTTATTTACGGTTTAGACAATCAAGCTTTAAAGTTTTAGCTGTCAAACCTTGGTTTTATAGATACATAGCATATTGAGATAGCTATCAACCAGTTTATACATTGCATCTTGCGCACCAACGCGGTTGATCTGCAGAAACAGTGAGTAAAAGATGCCATGAAACAGGCTGGTGATATGTTCAACATCATGCTTTTCACATAATTCACCACGTTGCATCGCTTTGCTAAACATATTTTTGATCAGCAATTGATTCGTTCGGTTAGTGGCAACGAATAGCGGCCACACTTCCTCGCGGGTTGATGTACTCCATTCAAACAATACTTTTAGCCAGTGGCAATCGGTGATTGCCAGTTGCACCATCTGTTTGCACAAATTTTGTAGGTTGCTTTTCACATCTAAATCCAAATCGATGTGATCGGTGAGGAAATTCGAATACTGCTGAACCACAAAATTGAGCACATCATCCACCAGATCTTCACGAGTCGGGAAGTAATTAAACACGGTTGCCACCGAGACCTGGGCAATTTCTGCAATGTCAGCATGACCCGCGCGGCCTATCCCACGCTTTGCAAACACTTCTAAGGCGATTTCCATCAGTTGCAGTTTGCGTTTATGAGGGGCCAAGCGAGTTCGCTGGGGTTTTTCTATTGATGTATCCATACCAAAAGGTCCTTGCCAATGAGACGATTGATTGAGCATCTTGCTCTAATAATTATTGTGTCATTTATTAATAAATGCCTAATGAGTGTAATGGTGCATATATGTGAGGTCAATCGTCACCGGATTGAAATGCGCAGTAATAGTGATTTTTGGTCGGTTGTAACATCGCTTGGCTTGAGTGAAATCATCAGCGCGCAGAGAATCGAGTGTGAAACGATTAACAGCTTTTGAGGGAAATGCTACTATGCACGCCTGCCAATAGGCACCCGTAAAATCAGCGATGCTGATATCGCGCAACATAACGAGAATGGTATGAAACACACAGTTGAAGTCATGATTTCTGAGCAGCAAGTTGCTCAGCGCATTGTCGAGTTAGGCCAACAAATTACCAAGCACTACCAAGGCAGTGAAGATTTAGTGTTAGTCGGCTTGCTTCGTGGTTCGTTTGTATTTATGGCCGATCTCGCTCGTCAAATTGATCTGACTCACCAAGTGGATTTTATGACCGCTTCAAGCTACGGCAACAGTATGCACAGTTCACGTGATGTGCGGATCCTGAAAGATTTGGACGATGATATTAAAGGCAAAGATGTGCTGTTAGTGGAAGATATTATCGATACTGGCAATACGCTGAGCAAAGTCAAAGAAATTTTGGCACTGCGTGAGCCGAAGTCGATCGCGATTTGTACTTTGCTTGATAAGCCAACGCGCCGTGAAGTGGATGTCGCTGTGGATTGGGTTGGTTTTGAAATTCCCGATGAATTTGTAGTAGGCGTGGGTATCGACTACGCGCAGAAATATCGCCATCTGCCTTATATTGGTAAAGTGGTGCCAGTTGCCGAGTAATCATTGAATTTAACCGCCATAACGCCCACTCAGTCAGTGGGCGTATGAGTTAAGCCATATCGTTAATCTGTCAGCGACACAGCAAACGATGCTGTGGATTGAGAATTTTCTCTAACGCTTGGTGATAGTTGCGCTCTACTGCATCGCGTGAGTCACAAGCCACCCCTAAATACTCCAAACGGCCATCGCCAATACCATACACGAAACCGTGCACTTCGACTGATTGTCCACGTTCCCAAGCATTTTGTAGCACAGTCGAGTTGGCCAAGTTATACACTTGCTCGGCAACGTTAATTTCGGCTAATTTATCCGAGCGATCTTCCGCTGGCATTTGCTCCAGATAATGGCGATGTTTGAGATAGTAATCACGAATATGCAGCAACCAGTTATTAATTAAACCGAGTTGTGGATTATCAATTGCCGCAGTCACCCCACCACAGCCATAGTGGCCACAAACAATAATATGTTTAACTTGCAGTACATCCACCGCATATTGCACCACGGATAAGCAGTTGAGATCCGTATGGATCACCTGATTAGCCACATTACGGTGGACAAACAGTTCACCAGAATAGAGACCGGTGAGTCGCTCGGCAGGCACTCGGCTATCGGCACATCCGATCCACAAAAAATCCGGGTCTTGCCCTCTGGCTAGTTTGGCAAAATATTCCGGATTTTCGGCTTTGATTGACTCTGACCATTTTGAGTTATTCTCAAAAAGCTGTTTAATTTCTGGCATCTTATTTCCCTTAGATTGTTAGCCACAATATACACAATCTCACCCATGCTAGCTCACCTAATTTGTGGGTTGATTCACTGCTCTGACGTGTTTTGGTAGCCTTCGCCTAAACTCAGTGTAGGCATGATACTGCCAGTAGTGAGTGTTTTTAGGCTGACGGAAGCAAGAAATGCTCGCCTTTCACAGGTTAAGGGTTGAAAAAACGCCATTAAAGCGCAACATCACGACGGTCATCAGTAAAAAGGTTGCAGTTATGTACGCACTGGAAATACAACAGCTCACAAAAACCTATGCCGGTGGCTTTGAGGCGCTCAAAGGCATCAGCTTGCAGGTTCAACAAGGGGATTTTTATGCACTACTGGGGCCTAATGGGGCGGGTAAATCGACCACCATTGGTATTATTGCATCGCTGGTGAATAAAACGTCTGGCCAGGTCTCTGTGTTTGGTTACGATCTCGATACTCAGCTTGAGCGAGCTAAGCAGCAGCTTGGCCTAGTACCACAAGAATTTAACTTTAACCCGTTTGAGACGGTTGAACAGATCGTGTTGCAGCAAGCGGGCTATTATGGTGTGCCCAAAGCGCTGGCTAAGCAACGGGCGAAAAAATATCTGACTCAGCTCGACTTGTGGGAAAAACGTAGTGAGCGGGCCCGCCATCTTTCTGGGGGTATGAAGCGCCGTTTGATGATCGCCCGTGCGTTAATGCATGAGCCGCAACTGCTGATCCTCGATGAACCGACGGCAGGGGTGGATATTGAGCTACGCCGCTCGATGTGGGAGTTTCTGCAGCAGATTAACCAGCAGGGCGTCACCATCATTCTGACTACACATTATCTGGAAGAAGCCGAAACGCTGTGCCGCAATATTGGCATTATTCAGCGTGGTGAATTAATTGAAAACACTAGCATGAAAGATCTGCTTGGTAAGCTGGATGTGGAGACCTTTGTGTTGGATATCGATGGTCAGCAGACGATTGCGCCACTGCAAGGGGTGATCAAACAGCAACTGGTGCAAGGCTCGCTGGAGATTGAATTGGAAAAGAGCCAAGGCATTAACCATGTGTTTAGCCAATTGACTGAGCAAGGGGTTAAGGTGCTGTCGATGCGTAACAAGGTCAATCGCCTAGAAGAGTTGTTTGTCAGTATCGTTAATAATGCGAAGCGAGGCTAACCCGTATGTATCAAATTTATTGGACCGCATTTCGCAGTTTATTAAGTAAAGAAATTCACCGTTTTATGCGGATTTGGGTGCAAACCCTAGTGCCACCTGCGATCACCATGACGCTCTATTTCATTATTTTTGGTAATTTGATTGGCTCAAGGATTGGCGAGATGAACGGCTTTAGCTATATGGAGTACATTGTACCCGGGCTTATTATGATGTCAGTCATCACCAACTCTTACTCCAATGTGGCGGCTTCTTTTTTCAGTGCTAAGTTTCAAAAGAACATTGAAGAGTTGTTGGTCGCTCCGGTGCCCAATTATGTGATTATTGCCGGATATGTGATGGGCGGTGTGGCGCGCGGTTTATTAGTCGGGGCAATGGTGACCGCCGTTTCGCTGTTGTTTGTTGATCTGCGGGTCGAGCATTGGGGCGTGATTTGTGCCACGGTATTTTTAACTTCGGTGGTGTTTGCGCTCGGAGGATTGATTAACGCGGTATTTGCCAAAACTTTTGATGATATATCGATCATCCCAACCTTTGTGCTGACGCCGCTGACTTATCTGGGCGGGGTATTCTATTCCATCACACTGTTGCCGGAGTTTTGGCAAGGGGTATCGCAGATCAACCCGATCGTCTATATGGTCAATGCATTCCGTTATGGCTTTCTTGGTATGTCGGATGTCGATATTAGCACTTCGTTTGCGGTATTAGTGGCTTTTGTGCTGGTGCTGTATGCGGTGGCGCACTATTTAGTGACCAAAGGTAAAGGGCTGCGCAGCTAGGCTTCACTTTTTATTAATGCTTGCGTCGTTAGCGAAAAAAGGTCAACCGAGGTTGACCTTTTTGCTACCAGGATGAGAGATTATTCTTCTTCAGCGCTGGCTTTGTTTTCGATTTGCAGGTCAAGCACTTGGTTATCGATCAAGCGTACTTTACCAAGAAAAGCCGACATCAAGATCACCGCTTGTTTACTCTCATGGCTGATCGGTAATAGTGTTTGCGCATCACGAATAAAAATTTCATCAGGCTCTAAATCAGCGGCGCGTAACTGGTCCACCGCATCTTGGATCACTGATGGATAATCGCTGCGTCCACCACGGATCGCACTGTTGATCCAACGCATAGTGCGCGCTAAGACTGGCGCGCGTTGGCGTTCATCCAGCGTCAGCAAATTATTACGTGAACTCATCGCTAGGCCATCTAATTCACGCACGGTTGCCACGCCAACAATTTCAATATCCAGACACAGATCTTCGACCATCTGGCGGATCACTGCCAATTGCTGGAAATCTTTCTCGCCAAAGCAAGCCACATCGGGTTGTATGATGTTAAACAGCTTAGTGACAATCGTTGCCACGCCACGGAAATGTCCGGGACGAGAAGCGCCTTCCAGCATATACGATAGCCCTGGCACTTCGACCAAGGTCTGCTTATCCAACCCTTGCGGATAGAGAGTTTCTGCGGTTGGGGTAAATACCAGATCAACCCCTTCGCCATTGAGTTTGCTCAAATCCTCTTCCAGGGTGCGCGGGTAGTTTTTTAAATCTTCTGCCCTGTCAAACTGCATTGGGTTGACGAAAATACTAACCACCACCACATCGGCTAACTCACGGGCTTTGCGCACCAGCGTTAAATGGCCTTCATGTAAATTACCCATAGTCGGCACAAACGCGACACGGCGACCTTCACGTTTCAATTGTTTGATCTGCTCGCGAACAACAGCTAGGTCTGCAAATACTTGCATCTATGACTCCTTAGGCAATAGTGTGGGCGAGATCGGGAAATGCGCCACTGGCCACATCTTCGATATATTGGGTAACCGCTCGGCGGATATCACCGGTTTCGGCCAAGAAATTTTTCGAGAATTTAGGCATGTAGTTGGCGGAAATGCCAAACATGTCATGCATAACCAGAATTTGGCCATCGGTGCCATTCCCAGCGCCAATGCCAATCACGGGTACATCCAAAATTTGGGTGATCCGTTTGGCGAGATCGGCCGGTACACACTCTAACAGGATGATTTGTGCCCCGGCTTCTTGCAGCGCGATAGCATCACGCACCATACGATCCGCTTTATCTTGCTCACGGCCTTGCACTTTGTAGCCACCGAAAATATTAACCGATTGTGGCGTTAAGCCTAAGTGAGCACAGACCGGGACGGCACGTTCAGTCAACATTTTTACGGTGTCGACTAACCAATCGCCGCCTTCAATTTTTACCATATTCGCCCCTGCACGAACCAGTTTCGCGGCATTATCACACGCTTGTTCAGGCGTGGTGTAGCTCATAAACGGCATATCAGCCATCAATAGGCAGTTGGGGCTACCTTTACGTACACAACGGGTGTGGTAAGCAATATCTTCAACCGTGACAGGCAAGGTATCCGCCTCACCTTGTAACACCATGCCCAGTGAATCGCCTACCAACAAGAGTGGCATGTCTAGGCTCTCAAATAATTGAGCAAAACTCGCATCATAAGCGGTGGATGTAGCAAATTTGCGACCCTCTTGCTTCCATTTCATCAGGTCGTTTATGGTTATTTTTTTCATGTTTAGTCCTTACTCGACATTGGCGAGTGCCAAACGCTGAGCCCATTAAGCGGCACTTGTTGCAGTAACGTTTGGATCTCAGTCCCGTCAGGGAGGGTTAAATTGGGTGCAATTTCTGCGAGCGGATAGAGCACAAATTCACGCACTTTCATTCCATAGTGGGGAATGGTGAGACGCTCACTCTCTATCACTTGATTGCCATAAAGCACAATATCAAGATCGAGGGTTCTTGGCCCCCAGCGCTGATCTTTACGCACGCGTCCCTGCTGCAGCTCAATGCGTTGTGTGCTATCGAGCAATTCCAGTGGGGTTAATTCGGTTTCGATGGCCGCCACCGCATTGATGTAATCGGGCTGATTTTGCGGCCCCATTGGGGTACTGCTATAGAGCGATGAAGCCGCGATTAAGCGCGACTTCGGTAATTGAGTAAGCTGGTGGATGGCCTGTTGGGCTTGGGTGACCGGATCGCCCAAGTTACTGCCAATCGCAATGTAAGCAAGGATCATTCGCTAGGTTTACTCTTTGATTTATTGCGTGATGGTTTACGACGTCGCGCGCTGGATTTGCTGCCCGGCGCATTGCCAACATCGGCCACCATCGCTTGACGCATATTACGCCCTGCATTTTGGAAAGTCGCCCACCATTCGGCCAATTGCTTGGTTTCACCGCCTTCAATTTCACCACGCATCTCTAGGAAATCAAAGCCAGCGCGGAATTTACTCAGTTCTAACAAGCGAAATGCACGTTTACTGCTGCGCCGCGGTAGGCGTTGCTGTAACTGCCAAATATCGCGGATGGTAGTGGTGTGACGGCGTGGAATGGCAATACGTTTAACCACTTCATCCAAAATGCGGTTGCTGGCTTCAGTGATCGCATCAAATTCATTGAGCTTGAGCGAAGCCATTAAGTTATTGGCCAGCTCTATCATCGGATACCACAACATTGCAGCAAACATAAAGGCTGGGTTGATGCGCAGATCTTGTTCTAGTCGAATATCGGTGGCATCCAGCACTAAATCGAGCATCTGCTCGGTTGGTGAACTGTGATCTTCGGTAAAATATGCCGCGACAGTTGGGAACAGCTGTTGGAATAGCTGGTATTCACGCATCAAGTGGTAGGTTTCTAAGCCATGGCCCGCTTGCAGCATTTTCAGCGACTCTTCATACAGACGTGCAGCTGGAATATCGCGCAGCAAAGGTGCGAGTTGCTCAATCGGCGCGGCGGTATCTTCCTCAATATCAAAATCGAGTTTAACCGCAAAACGTACCGCGCGCAGCATGCGCACCGGATCTTCACGGTAGCGAGTTTGCGGATCGCCAATCAGGCGCACTAAGCGATCGTCGAGATCTTCCATGCCACCGGCATAGTCGTGGATGCTGTAGTCGGCAATATTGTAATACATCGCATTGATGGTGAAATCGCGTCGTTCCGCATCTTGATCTATCGTGCCGTAGACATTGTCACGCAGCAGCATGCCCGCTTCAGATTGTGCGGCAATCTGTTGGCTTGAATTGGATTCTTGGTGATGACCACGAAACGTTGCCACTTCAATAATGTCACGTCCAAACATGATATGGGCCAGACGAAAACGTCGCCCAATCAGCCGACAGTTGCGGAACAGTTGGCGCAATTGTTCAGGGGTAGCATTGGTGGCGACATCAAAATCTTTTGGTTTGCCACCAAGCAGTAAATCACGCACTCCACCGCCGACGAGAAACGCGGCAAACCCTGCCGCATGCAGGCGATAGAGCACTTTTAGTGCATTGTCGCTGATCTGCTTACGTGAGACTGGGTGTTCCTGACGCGGAATGATAGTCAAAGCTAAGTCTGGATATGTGTGAGTGTTACTCAATTCAAAATCGTTATTATTCATGTGCTTCTGACAATGATGGCGGTGACCGCTGTAAGCGCTACGCAGCTTAACTTGACGCTCAAGCGGACGGAATTTGCTGCAATAATAGCTTAAGCCGGACCATTTGAGAATCTTGGTGTGATCTCGATCGCTGCGGGTAGCTGACTTAGCTGCCAATGGTGGCAGCCCCAGGTGAGCATTTGCTCCAGATTGGCATCGCAAAAATCGGCTGGTAGTTCAAAGCCTAAAAACTGCATGGCCTGCACCAGAGTTGGCTTTGGTTGCAAAGGATCAATCGCCGGTGCGTGATTCTGTTTGGACAGTTTATTGCCGTTACTATCGATTGCCAAAGGTAAATGCAAGTAGCTGACCGGTTTTTGTTCTAACGTGTGATACAAGCTGATTTGTCGTCCGGTTGGCTCAATCAAATCCGCACCGCGTACCACCTGAGTCACCCCTTGCTCAATATCATCAATCACTACCGCAAGGTTGTAAGCAAATAGGCCATCACGACGTTTGATGATGAAGTCTTCTTGCGCTAACGCTGAAGGTATAGTGATGGTGCCATGTTTCAAATCAATGAACTGCAGCACCGGATTATCCATGTGTAATCGAATGGCGCAGTCGTGATGTTGCCGAGGTGGATGGCGTTGGCAGTGGCCGTTATAAAATCCGCCCATTGCCTTAACCGCTTGGCGGGTGCACTGACAGTAATAGGCTTGACCACTGGCGAGCCATTGATCGATTTGCTGTTGGTATAGCGCGTGGCGCTGGCTTTGGTACACCACCGTTTGATCCCAATGTAGACCGTACGCCTCCAAAGTGCGCAGAATATGCGCGGCCGCGCCGGGCATTTCCCGCGGTGGATCAAGATCTTCAATCCTTACCAGCCATTGACCTTGTGCGGCCTTGGCTTGGAAATAGCTCCCTAGCGCGGCGATTAACGATCCAAAGTGTAATGGGCCAGAAGGCGAGGGGGCGAAGCGACCAATATAGTTCATGGGGCGATTAACCTGTCGTTTGGCAATTATGCCAATAAACAACAAAAGGGAGCTGCGGCTCCCTTTTTCTTTCTTGCGGCTGGATGTTAGCCAAGCATTTGCTTTTCTTTAATTTCAGCCAGTGTTTTGCAATCAATACACAGATCCGCCGTTGGGCGCGCTTCTAAACGGCGCGTACCAATTTCAACGCCGCATGATTCGCAGTAACCGAAATCCTCTTCTTTAATTTTATCGAGTGTTTTTTCGATTTTTTTGATCAAACGGCGTTCGCGATCACGGTTACGCAACTCTAAGCTGAACTCTTCTTCTTGAGAAGCGCGGTCAACAGGGTCTGGAAAGTTGGCCGCTTCGTCTTGCATATGGTGTACCGTGCGGTCCACTTCTTCTCTCAGTTGGTTACGCCACGCTTCTAAAATTTTTGTAAAATGCGTGATTTGCGCCGGTGACATATACTCTTCACCCGGCTGCATTTGATATGGCTCAACACCTGCAATGGCTAGGATGCCCAGCGTTTTCTTTTTAGACTCTGTCATACAGATCTCCTACTAACCCTAGTCAACTGCGCGAGCAGTTCATTTTAAGGCGGGTATCTATAGCAAAAAGAAGTGGGGGAGGCAAACAATCGAAGCTAAAGTTATCGTCAATGTGAACAGACCATCAATTTTTTACTATTTGATGGGCAAATTTAAGTTGCGACGCGATTCGAATTTGATGCTCTGAAAGTGATGCTTGGTAACATAGCACTTCCACTCCGGCTTCTTGTGCCGCTTTTAATAACTGTGAATAGTTGGGGTCTATATGGAGGGCGGGAGCGACTTTTTCAATCCCTGAATGTAAAACAGCAAAGAAAAGGATCGCACGCTGACCTTGTTTGGCCATTTGTGCCAGCTCGCGCAGATGTTTTTGACCTCGGGTCGTGACGCTATCTGGAAAGTAACCTTGTCCTGGTCCACCTTGTTCGTTATCTAATAAGGTGACGCTTTTGACTTCGATAAAGCAGTCTGGGCGGGAATCTGCACTGAGCAAAATATCGATTCGACTATTTTCATCGCCATATTTTACTTCAGTGCGCAGCTGCTCATAGCCTTGCAGTTGGGCAATCTCTCCGGCCAAAATCGCCTCTACCACTAAGTGGTTTGCCCGCGCAGTATTGACGTAAATCCAATCGCCCGTTTGGGTTTCGGTTAACTCCCAGCTTTGTGGGTATTTGCGCTTAGGATTGTCGGAGGTGGAAAACCACACACTGCTGCCAGGCTCAGCACATCCGGTCATCGCCCCAGTATTGGCACAGTGAATGGTGATCTGCGAGCCGTCAGCGAGCGCGACATCGGCTAAAAAGCGTTGGTAGCGTCTGATCAAGGTCGCTTTTTGTAACGGTGGTGAAAAGTGCATGTCTCGGCTTAGATGTTTTTTTATGTACAATGGCGCGGTCATTAAAGCATACAGGAACCCACCTTGTCACAACTGCCGATTGTCGCGCTGATGCCTAAGCTGCTAGACAGCCTTAGCCAATCTGCGCAACTTATCCTAAAGGCCGCGCCGGGCGCGGGTAAATCGACCTACTTTCCGTTGCAATTGCTGCAAGCTGGCTTATGCAACGGCAAGATAATCATGCTTGAGCCAAGACGCTTGGCGGCGCGCAATATTGCGCGCTATTTGGCGCAGCAGTTAGGAGAAGAGGTAGGGCAGCGAGTCGGCTATCGAGTCCGCGGCGAAACCCGAGTAAGCCGCTCAACTCAGCTAGAGATTGTGACCGAAGGCATTATGACGCGGATGCTGCAAAACGATCCGGAGCTAGATGGCATCGAGGTACTGATTTTTGATGAGTTTCATGAGCGCAGTATTCACGCTGATACGGCCTTGGCGCTCGCGCTCGAAGTGCAAGCCGCTTTGCGTGAAGATTTAAAAATTGTGGTGATGTCGGCCACCTTAGATCAAGCCGCGCTGCAAAATTTATTGCCTCAGGCGCGGTATGTAGAATCGCAAGGGCGCGGTTTTCCGATCGAGATCCGCTACCAGCCTCTGCGTGCCGATGAGCGTTTGGTTGCCGCAATGCAGCGGCATATTCGGCATTTATTGCAGCATGAAACCGGTTCACTGTTGGCCTTTTTGCCCGGAGCGGCGAGCATTCACCAACTCAGCGAGCAACTGAGCGATTTATCCGCTCACATTGAGATTTGTCCATTGTATGGACAGATGGCATTTGCCGCTCAGCAGCGTGCGATTGCGCCTGCGGCTGCCGGGCGGCGCAAAGTGGTACTGGCGACCAATATTGCTGAAACCTCGCTGACCATTGAGGGGATCCGTATTGTGCTCGACAGTGGGCTTGAACGCAGTGCGCGTTTTGATCTCAAAACCGGCATCACTCGGCTAGAGCAAGTGCGCATTGCTCAATCATCGGCTGAGCAGCGCGCCGGACGGGCTGGGCGTTTAGAGCCTGGGATTTGCGTGCGTTTATACAGTGAGGCGCAGCTTAAGCAGCAGCCTTGGCTAGCGGAGCCAGAAATTCTCCACACCGATTTGGCGCCGTTAGCGTTAGAGCTGGCACAATGGGGCGCCCCCGCGACCGATTTAGCGTGGTTGGATCTGCCGCCTGAGCGTGCTTTAGCGCAAGCGCAGCAACTGCTGCAACGGCTCGGATTATTGGATGAGCGCGCTCAATTGACTCAGGCCGGAAAAGACGCACATCAACTAGGGGTTGAGCCTAGAATTGCGGCGATGTTACTGAATGCGCAACGGTTAGGTGAGGTGGCTTTACAAAGTAGCTTAGCATTAGCGGTGTTGTTGGAAGAGCCAGAGCGGCAAGTGGTGGATGTGCAGCACAGCTTGCATCGTTGGCAGCAAGGTCACCATCCGCAGCGTAAGCTATTGTACCAGCGTGCGCAAAGCTTGGCTGCTAAGTTGGATACGGTGTTTTCGCTGGCGATGGTCGAAGAAGCGTGGCTTGGTTTAGTGGCGTGTTTGGCGTTTCCGGATCGGATCGCCCAACAGCGCGCTCAGCAGCCGGGGCAGTTTTTACTGGCCAATGGTCATGGTGCTTGGCTGGCGGTGGATGAAAATTTAGCAGCTGCCGACTATTTGGTTGCGTTGGATCTGCTGCGTAGTCAAGGCCAAGCCAGTCAAATTTTCAGTGCGCTTAGCTTGTCGATCAACGCGCTTGAGCAGTGGTTGCCACAACTGATCGGTTGTGTTGAACAAGTCGACTGGGATGAGAAAGCGGGGCGATTGAGCGCGCAACGGCAGTGGCGGATTGATCAACTCATCGTGCGCCGTGAACATCTCCCAGCGCCAGATCAACAACAAATGACCGAAGCTTTACTGAACTATGTTCGGCGTAAAGGGCTCAATGTGTTAGCGTGGAACGAAGCGGCGAGTGAGTGGTTGGCACGTGCTCGTTGTGCGGCGGCGTGGCTACCGGAAGAGGATTGGCCACAATTGCACGATGAAGCGCTGCTGGCACAACTGGATGATTGGTTAGCGCCTTATCTCGTGGGTGTGACTTCGGTGCAAGCTTTACAACATGTCGCGGTATTAGAAGCCCTTAAGCATTATCTTGGTTGGTCGCTTACTCAGCAATTGGATCAATGGTTGCCAACCCATTATCAGTTGCCGACCGGTCAGCAGCAGAAAATCCGTTACCAGCTCGGCATGGATCCTATGTTGTCGGTACGCATGCAGCACGTGTTTGGTGAGCACAGCTCACCGCGAGTTGCGAAAGGGACTAAAGCGGTGGTGATGGAATTGCTGTCCCCAGCCCAGCGCCCTTTGCAAGTGACGCGCGATCTGGCCAGTTTTTGGGCTGGAGCTTATCGGCAAGTACAAAAAGAGATGAAGGGTCGCTACCCGAAACATGTGTGGCCAGATGATCCGGCAAACCACGTCGCTACCACCCAAACCAAACGACATTTCAACCCATGATCAGATACCGATGACCAAAAAAAGTAGTAACTCGCCGCGTGGCCGCACTGCGCGCCGTGGCAAAAAGAGCTCTTCCTCAAGACTGCGCCTGTGGCTGACTAAACTGTGGGCCATTACTTGGAAAGTCGCCTTAGCGTGCGCAGCGCTATTGCTGTTTATCGGAATTTATTTAGATTCGATGATCAAACAGCGCTTTGATGGGCAACTGTTTGATTTACCGACGGTCGTTTATGCACGGATTTTGACCTTAGAGCCCGGCAGTGGGCTCAGCTTGCCAGAGCTGCGCAATGAACTGGATGTGCTCAATTACCGTAAAGTGGCCCAGCCGCGCTTGGCCGGTGAATACTCATCATCAGCCACGCGGATTGAGCTGATCCGTCGCCCTTTCGAATTTGTCGATGGCCCAGAGCCCGATCGCCGCGTCATGTTGACGTTTGCCGATGATGGCTTGCGCAGCATTGAGGCTTTAGAGCAAAAACGGCAACTCGGCTATTTGCGTTTAGAGCCTAAACTGATGGGCATGCTGGAAAAAAACTCGCCGGAACAGCGACTTTTCTTAGCTCGTGAGCAATTTCCTGAAGTGCTAGTCGATGCTTTGCTGGTGACCGAAGATCGTGATTTTTATCAGCATGATGGTGTGTCGCCATTGGCGATTGCTCGGGCAATGCTGGTTAACCTCAAAGCTGGGCGTACGGTACAAGGCGGCAGTACGCTGACTCAGCAACTGGCGAAAAATATTTTCCTGTCGAGTGATCGCACCTTGTGGCGTAAGTTGCGTGAAGCGTATATCGCGCTGATCATCGATCACCGTTATAGCAAAGATCGCATTCTGGAAGCCTATTTGAATGAAGTTTATCTGGGGCAAAGTGGTGGCGATGCCATCCACGGTTTCGGTTTAGCTTCACGGCTCTACTTTGGTCAGCCACTGCAAGAGCTGCGGATTGATCAACTGGCGCTGTTGGTGGGGATGGTTAAAGGTCCGTCATATTACAACCCACTGCGCTTTGCTCAGCGCGCGCGCGAACGGCGTGATTTAGTTCTCAAGCTTATGATGCAGAACGATATTTTGACCGCCGCACAATATCAGCAAGCGGTCACTCGTCCACTTGATGTGCAGAAAAATGCGCAAATTGCCAGCCGTCAGCCGGCTTATTTCCAACAAGTGTCGATCGAGTTAAAGCAGAAGTTAGGTGATAAGTTTAAAGCCGACTCAGGCTTGCGGGTGTTTACTTCGCTCGATCCAGTGTCGCAAAGTAAGTTAGAGCAGGCGATCCAACAGCAGATCCCGCAGTTGGCAAAAACTGCTGGCCAAGATTTGGAAGCGGCCGCGATTGCGGTTGATCGCAACAGTGGCGAGATCCGCGCCATGGTGGGTGGTAAGCGTACCGGTTATGATGGTTTTAACCGGGTACTGAATGCCAGCCGTCAAATCGGCTCGCTGGTTAAACCAGCGGTATACCTCACTGCCTTAGCGCATCCGGATCAGTACCATTTAGCCACGACCCTAGAAGATAAACCGATCACTTTAAAAGGTAGCCAAGGCACTGCGTGGACGCCGCGTAACTATGATCGTCAATATCGCGGTGCCGTGCCGCTTTATCTCGCGTTAGCTCAATCGCTCAATGTGCCGACGGTGCAGTTGGGGATGCAGCTTGGCATTGAACAAGTGGCGACCACGTTGGAAAAATTGGGGGTTAAGCGGGATGAGATCCGCCCAGTCCCTTCGATGCTACTCGGATCATTTTCGCTGACCCCATATCAAGTGGCACAAATGTACCAAACCTTGACCAACTCGGGGCAAAAAGCGCCACTCTCTGCGCTGCGTTCGGTACTCGATGTACAAGGCAATGTGCTGTATCAATCTTTGCCGAAAGTCTCCCCAGCCGTGGATCAGCAAGCGGCATGGCTCACCACTTATGCGCTTAAGCAAGGGGTACAACAAGGAACCGGACGCGCTTTGCACGCTCAATTTGCGCACGCGGGTTTGGCTGGTAAAACCGGTACCACCAATGATAACCGTGATAGTTGGTTTGTCGGCGTGGATGGCCGCGAAGTGACTACCATTTGGTTGGGGCGTGATGATAACCAATCCACCAAATTAACCGGATCCAGCGGTGCGTTACGAGTGTATGCGCAGTATTTGCAATACCGTATCCCGCAACCATTACAGCTACCGTGGCCGCAAGGGATCAGCACTTTTGGGTTTGCTCAGCAGGCGCAAGGTGGACTAACCCTTGATTGTGATAATGCGTTTAAACTGCCGATTTGGGATCCGCAGCAAAAGCTCAAGCAGCAGTGCGATAATCGCCCGACGGAATGGATCAAAAATCTATTTCAATGGTAGTTTCTTGCTTGGCTCACTGCGCTTAATTGATGTACATCTTGCCGTTGTTTGGTGAGCGTTGGGCGTTTATAGTGATTTGATTCTTAAGGATTTCGAGGGTAATTCAGCGTGATGAGATGGGCGGTATTATTCAGCATGGTGGTGGGGATTGGGCTGACGCCAGCGCTGCTCGCACAACCAATACTCGAACAACCTATAGAAGCTAAGCTCGTGTCGCGTCCTAAAATCGCCTTAGTACTGGCTGGCGGTGGTGCGAAAGGAGCGGCGCACATGGGGGTGATTAAAGCGCTGGAAGAGTTGCAGGTGCCGATCGATATCATTACCGGTACCAGTATGGGGGCTTATGTTGGTGGGCTGTATGCCACAGGCATGAGTGCGCAAGAGATTGAAGCCTTGATTTACAGCGTGGATTGGAACCGTGGTTATCGCGATCGGGTTGATCGTAGTCAGCGCAGTCTGCGTGATAAAGAGTATGAAGACCGCTATCAAATTACTACCGACCTCGGTTTGCACTGGGGGGAGGTGCGTGCCCCCAAAGGGGTTGTGCAAGGGCAAAATATGCTGCGCATGCTACGCGAAACCACGGGTAATCTGCCGGCGTTTGAGTCATTCGATCAATTGGTGATCCCTTATCGTGCGGTGGCGACCGATATCATTAATCTGCAAGAAGTGGTGTTGGATAAAGGCTTTCTGGTCGATGCGATGATGGCCAGTATGTCGGTGCCTGGCGCACTGCCGCCTTATGAGATTGATGGTTTGTGGCTCGTCGATGGTGGCGTGACCAATAATATGCCGGTTGATGTTGCTCGAGCGATGGGGGCGGATATTATCATCGCGGTTGACATCAGTACCGATTATAAAAGCCAAGCCGATTTCACCAACCTGTTTACGGTTGCGGATCAACTGTCCAACTATTTAGTCCGGCGTAGCACTGAAAAACAGAGTGATCATTTGCATCCGCAAGATCTGTTATTGCGTCCATCGGTGGGCAAAATGGAGACCACCGAGTTTGCTAAAATGCCGGATGCCTTTGCCATGGGCTATCACGTGGCGCAACAGCAGCGAGAGTTCTTACAGCGTATCGCGCTCAATAGCGCACAGTATCAAGCGTATCTTGAGGCCAAACAGCAGCGGCGCAAAACCTTACGCTATGGCGATCAGATCCACATCGATCACATTGTGCTGCATAATGACAGCCACTACAGCGATCGACTGCTCCTTAATCGACTCAATTTAGCCCCCGATCAAACATTCAGCCAAGAGCAAATAGAAACCCGTATTGAAGATCTCTATGCGTTAGATCGCTTTGAATTGGTGCGCTATCAATATCAGCAGCAAGGTACCACCCAACAATTAGCGATTGATGTACGAGAAAAATCCTGGGGGCCGAACTATGTCAATTTTCGATTTTTTCTTGAGGATGATTTCACAACCAATAGCCAATACGCTCTGGGGGTTTCGACCAATTTTACCGACATCAATCCCCATGGCGCGGAATTGACCCTCAATTTAGAAATGGGCACCGACAAGCTAGTGGAAGCACAGCTGTATTCGCCTTTTTTATCGGAACAGAAAATTTTTACCACCGCAGCTTTGGCCTACAGTAACGAGACTCGCAACGCCCCATTAACCGGATTTAATGATACTTCGTTGAGCGCAACCAAAAATTATTTGCCAGTGACCTACTCAGAATGGGTGGCCGAAATGGCGTTGGGGTATCAGGTTGAATTATGGCGCGAGTTGAAAGTAGGGCTGCGCTATAGCAAAGGTGATGGTGAAGCCTCTTCTTTACCGGTTTTCGGTGACTTTGCCTTCCAACGGCGTGGGCTATTTTTTGATTACCGCCACGACACCTTGGATGATTTTATTCTGCCTCAGCAAGGGCTCTATTTTAATTTGGGATACTTAGTTTCCAAAGACAGTTTTGATGGGAGTAATCCATTGTCTGACATGATGACACCATCAGATACTGTGTCTGAGTTATCCGCCCGCTTGGTGGCTGCACATACTGTGGCTCGCCACACTTTGGTGGCTAATTTGGATATGGGGGTGGTGAAAAGTGAGCATTCATCAACGCCAATCGACCCGAAAAGCATTGGGGGTTTTCTTAATTTATCCGGTATTCCACGTAATAGCCTGATTGGTCAGAACAAAGTTTACGGTAATCTCATTTACCGTTACCGCTGGTTTGATAATGATTTCGGGATGTTTACCTCACCAGTCTACTTAGGCGCTTCGCTAGAGTATGGTGGGGTATGGTCAGACCCAGATCTGCGTTTGAAAGAGGCGCCCTTGTATCGTGCCAGTTCACTGTTTGCCGGGGTCAATTCACCGATTGGGCCAATCATGTTTGGCTATGGACGCACTGAACAACATTATGATTCAGTGTATTTTATTATCGGAACCACGTTTAAATAAGCATACCTTGCGTGAGGGATGATCGGACACGGCTTGCGAGCAAGTCCAGATGTGGATGATAAGTTGCGTTGATTAGCCGGTGACTTTGATGAGTAAGTTGCTATGTGGGTCAAAATGGTGAGATTTTAATTGCAAGTTAAACTTGCTATTCTGACCCCACTGTTTGGCGCTCTTGCGCACGGTTGCTCTGTCAAACGGAGTGATAGCAAGCGTGAGGGAGCGTCAAATTTCCAAGGATGTTCGCGGGTATTGTGATCAACGACGCGAACCGCAATGAGAGGAAAATGTCGTGCTTGAAGCCTACCGTAAACACGTCGCAGAGCGTGCTGCTGAAGGGGTCGTTCCAAGAGCTCTAGATGCAGAACAAGTTGCTGGACTTGTTGAGTTACTCAAAAATCCGCCGCAAGGTGAAGAAGCTTTTGTGCTTGATTTACTTGAAAATCGAATTCCACCGGGCGTGGATGAGGCGGCGTATGTCAAAGCCGGATTCTTAACCGCTGTCACCCAAGGTAAGGTGAACTCTCCTTTAATCAGCCGTGCCAAAGCGGCTGAATTACTCGGCACGATGCAAGGTGGTTACAATATCGAACCATTGATTGCATTGCTGGATGACGCCGCTCTTGCGCCGATCGCGGCCAAAGCGCTGTCACATACGCTGTTGATGTTTGACAACTTCTACGATGTACAACAAAAAGCCAAAGCGGGTAACCCGTTTGCTCAGCAGGTGCTGCAATCATGGGCGGATGCCGAGTGGTTCTTATCCAAGCCCGCGTTAGCTGAAAAAGTCACGCTAACGGTGTTTAAAGTCAGCGGCGAAACCAACACCGACGATCTCTCACCTGCACCGGATGCTTGGTCACGTCCAGATATTCCGGTACATGCTCTCGCCATGCTCAAAAATGCGCGTGAAGGGATCGAACCTGATGTGCCGGGCAAAGTGGGCCCGATTCAGCAAATCGAGGCGCTTAAAGCGAAAGGTCATCAACTGGTGTATGTCGGAGATGTGGTTGGTACCGGCTCATCGCGCAAATCGGCCACCAACTCGGTGCTGTGGTTTATGGGCGATGATCTACCTAACGTGCCCAATAAGCGCACTGGTGGGTATGTGCTGGGGGGTAAAATCGCGCCAATTTTCTTTAATACCATGGAAGATGCCGGAGCCTTACCGATTGAAGTCGATGTGTCTAAGCTTAAGATGGGCGATGTGATTGATCTCTACCCATTGGCGGGCAAAGTCTGTGATCACCAAACCGGAGCAGTATTAGCCACCTTTAAGCTAAAAACCGAGGTGCTGATTGATGAAGTGCGTGCTGGTGGCCGCATTCCACTGATTGTTGGCCGTGGTTTAACCGATAAAGCGCGCCATGCCTTAGGTTTAGAGCCTTCAAGCGAGTTTCGTCGCCCTGTTGCGGTTGCCGATAGCGGTAAAGGCTATACGCTGGCTCAAAAAATGGTCGGTAAAGCTTGCGGCGTCGCCGGTATTCGTCCGGGCACTTATTGTGAGCCTAAAATGACCACCGTTGGCTCACAAGATACCACTGGCCCTATGACGCGTGATGAACTGAAAGATTTGGCTTGTCTTGGTTTTTCGGCTGATCTGGTGATGCAGTCTTTCTGCCACACTTCGGCCTACCCGAAACCGGTGGATGTGCAAACCCACCATACGCTACCGGATTTTATTATGAACCGTGGCGGAGTCTCGTTGCGTCCCGGTGACGGCGTGATCCATTCTTGGCTGAACCGAATGCTACTGCCAGACACGGTCGGCACTGGTGGCGATTCGCATACCCGTTTCCCGCTGGGGATCTCTTTTCCTGCCGGCTCCGGCTTGGTGGCATTTGCTGCAGCAACGGGAGTCATGCCATTAGATATGCCTGAGTCGATTTTAGTGCGCTTTAAAGGCGAAATGCAGCCGGGGATCACCTTGCGTGATTTGGTGCACGCAATCCCTTATTACGGCATTCAACAAGGTCTGTTGACCGTCGAGAAATCCGGTAAGATCAATGAGTTTTCTGGGCGGATTCTTGAGATCGAAGGGGTAGAACATCTGACAGTTGAACAGGCGTTTGAACTATCAGATGCTTCGGCGGAACGTTCTGCGGCTGGTTGTACGGTAAAACTGTCACCGGCTTCGATTACCGAATATCTGCAATCTAACATAGTGATGCTGAAGTGGATGATCGCGGAAGGCTATGGCGATGTGCGTACTATTGAACGCCGGATTGAAGCGATGCAGGCTTGGTTAGCCAATCCGGTACTGATGGAAGCAGATCAGGATGCGCAATACGCTCATGTGATTGAGATTGATCTAGCCGAGATTAAACAGCCAATCTTGTGCGCCCCGAATGATCCGGATGATGCGCGGCTGCTGTCAGATTGTGCTGGCACCGCCATCAATGAAGTGTTCATCGGTTCTTGTATGACCAATATTGGCCACTTCCGTGCGGCAGGCAAACTACTGGAGCAGTTCAATGGTCAATTACACACCCGACTGTGGGTCGCTCCGCCGACCAAGATGGATCGAGATCAGCTGATCGAAGAGGGCTATTACGGTATTTTTGGCCGAGCCGGTGTGCGCATTGAAACGCCGGGATGTTCGCTGTGTATGGGTAACCAAGCCCGAGTGGCGGACAACGCTACGGTGATTTCAACCTCAACGCGTAACTTCCCTAACCGGTTGGGTAGTGGCGCTAACGTCTATCTTGCTTCGGCAGAATTGGCCGCTGTGGGGGCGATTTTAGGACGGATCCCAACCCTGGCTGAGTATATGCAGTATGCCAAACAGATTGATGCAACGGCGGCAGATACCTACCGCTACCTTAATTTCCATCTGATGGGGCAATACACCAGTAAAGCCAACGCGGTTATTTTGCAACAACCCGCTTAAGCGTAAACGTAAGTTCTGCTATCAAAGCCGCGCTAGTCGCGGCTTTATTTTGCTGTACGTTTTCAAGGTATGATGAAACTTGGTCAAACCGGACTTTTCCCCTCACTCAGCGCTTTGCGATATACTTAAGCCATGATGTATCGAGCGGGAGAGCCGCATGGAATTTGAATTTATTAAGAACACCTTGTTAGGCGAGTATGCGGTCCGCTGTAGTATGGATCATCAAATTGTTGGCCGTTGGTTGCAAGAAGAGATTGGTCAAGATCAAGGCAAACTTAAACAAATTTTTGCTTTGATTGAGCAAGCGGCCGATTCACCAAGCCAAGAGTGGCTTTGGACTGGGCGTGAAATTTCTCTTATGGTGCAAGGTGATGAGATCACGGTGCAAGATAATGCCCTGGCTTATGACACCGAGCATGAATTAGAGAGTGATTTCTTTTTGTATGACAGTGAAAGTATCGCTACTTGTGGGCGAGAAGACTTTCTTGCGTTGCTGACCCAGTGGCAGAGCTTTATTCAGTCGCGCTGATTGCAACGCCAATCATTAAAGTGCCAATCATTAAATTTTCAATCATCAAAACCTTAGCCATCAAAATTGGCGGCTGAGGTTAAATCGTGTGCATTATTGTAGGGAAAAGGCTGCACCAAATGAGTGCAGCCTTTTGTTTTTTTAGAATGCTTGTGGTTTTTATTGTTTAAAATCATGGCGTTAAAAGTTGGCACGCGGCTTGGATAATCAATAGCAAATCGACGACTGTTTCGGAGAGGAAGAGATGAAACTGATTAGCGCTATTATTAAACCATTCAAGTTGGATGATGTTCGTGAAGCATTGGCGGACGTGGGTATCGAAGGGATGACAGTGTCTGAAGTCAAAGGCTTTGGGCGGCAGAAAGGGCACACCGAGCTGTATCGTGGTGCGGAGTATCAGGTCGATTTTTTACCTAAGGTAAAAATTGAGATCGCAACCCAAAGCGACAATGTCGATCGGGTACTTGAAGCCATTATCAAAGCGGCGCACACCGGAAAAATCGGTGATGGCAAAATCTTTGTCTATGACCTGAGCCATGCGGTGCGTATTCGTACCGGTGAAATGGATTCAGAAGCCCTTTAACCTCAAGGATGAGAGATTGAATTATGGAATTATCAACCACAGTGACTGAGCTGCGTTATGCGCTCGACACGTTTTTCTTCCTGATTTCAGGAGCGTTAGTAATGTGGATGGCGGCGGGATTTGCCATGCTCGAAGCGGGGTTAGTGCGCTCGAAGAATACCACTGAAATTCTGACCAAAAACTTTGTGCTGTATGCGATTGCGTGTACCACTTATTTAGTGGTCGGCTACAACATTATGTATCTTGATAATACTGAAGGTGGTTGGTTACCCTCTCTCGGAACACTGATTGGCTCACAAGCTGAGGGGGCAGATCACTCACTAGAGGCGGATTTCTTCTTTCAAGTCGTGTTTGTTGCCACATCGATGTCGGTGGTTTCTGGTGCCGTCGCGGAACGGATGAAGCTGTGGGCATTCTTGATCTTCTCGGTGATTTTGACCGCGTTCATTTATCCTATTGAAGGTTACTGGACTTGGGGTGGCGGTTTCCTTGCCGAGGCCGGTTTTAGCGATTTTGCTGGTTCTGGTATCGTACATTTAGCTGGTGCTTCGGCAGCATTGGCGGGAGTGTTGTTGCTCGGAGCTCGTAAAGGTAAATACGGTAAAAATGGTGAAATTCACCCGATCCCTGGCTCGAACATGCCATTGGCAACCTTAGGTACATTTATTTTGTGGCTGGGTTGGTTTGGCTTCAACGGTGGCTCACAATTGATGCTCTCCGATTTTGAAAATGCGACGGCGGTGGGCAAGGTGTTCCTCAATACTAATGCCGCGGCAGCCGCAGGGGCGATTGCAGCACTACTAGTATGTAAAACCACTTGGGGTAAAGCAGATTTAACAATGATCCTCAATGGTACGCTGGCTGGATTGGTCGCGATCACCGCCGATCCTTTGTCGCCCTCGCCACTGTATGCCGTAGCGATTGGTGCCGTCGCTGGTGTATTGGTGGTATTTAGTATCATCGCGCTTGATAAGCTGAAAATTGATGATCCGGTGGGCGCGATTTCGGTACATGGTGTATGTGGCTTATTTGGTTTACTTGCGGTGCCAATCAGTAATGCAGAGGTGACATTGGGCGCCCAGTTACTTGGTGCGGTGGTGATTTTTGCTTGGGTATTTAGTGCCAGTCTAGTGGTGTGGTCCATTATCAAAGCAACAATGGGGATCCGTGTCTCAGAAGAAGAAGAGATGGAAGGGATGGATATGCACGATTGTGGCGTTGTTGCCTACCCAGAGTTTGTAAATAACAAATAATTCATTGATTATTATCACTAATAAAACAAAACCTACCAGAGTGGTAGGTTTTGTTTTTCAATTGGAAATTTCCATACTATTATATTATTGATAATCATTATCAATAATAAGTCTAAGGGAAACTTTCAATGAAAAAACTGCTCAGCTTATCTGTCCTCACTCTTAGCTCATTGGCTTCTGGTGCCTTTGCTGCTCAACATGTGAATGTTTACTCTTATCGCCAACCATTCTTGGTTGAACCTATGTTTCAGGAGTTCACCAAACAAACGGGCATCAAAGTTAATGTTAAATTTGCCAAAGAAGGCATTGCCGAGAAACTTGCTCAAGAAGGTGAATATAGTCCTGCCGATGTGATCTTAACGGCTGAGTTTAGCCGTCTGTTTGAGTTAACCGAAAAAGGTCTGACTCAGCCACTTGATAGCCGAGTGATTGAACAGAATATTCCGGCTCAATACCGTGATAGTGGTGATGAGTGGTTTGCCTTGACGCAACGTACGCGCAGTGTCTACTCATCTCGTGAGCGTGTTGGTAAATTAGGTAACGATTTTGATTATATGGATCTCGCCAAGCCCGAGTTTAAAGGAAAAATTTGTACTCGTAGTGGTAAGCACCCATACAATATTGCCCTTGTCGCCTCTATCATTGCGCACCATGGTGAAGCACAAGCCAAAACTTGGCTAGAAGGCGTTAAGGCAAACTTGGCTCGTAAACCACAAGGTAATGATCGTGACCAAATTCGTGCAATTAAAGAGGGACTGTGTGATCTGTCGTTAGGCAACAGTTATTATTTAGGTGCAATGCTCAATGATGCGCAACAAAAATCTTGGGCAGAAGCTGTGTATATCAATTTTCCTGGTCAAAATGCACAAGGTACTCATGTGAATGTGAGTGGCATGGCAATGGCGAAATTCGCGCCAAATCGTGATAATGCGATTAAACTTATGGAATTTTTAAGTGATGCAACAGCTCAACAAATGTATGCACAAGTCAATTATGAATACCCAGTGAAAGAGGGGGTTCAACGTTCGACTTTAGTGGCGTCATGGGGCGAATTCAATATCGATCAGCTCGCTCTGGAAAAAATTGCAGACTACAACTCGGCGGCTATCAAGCTAATTGATGAAGTCAAGTTTGACCTGTAAGTGAAATCAGGGGTATAAGGTACCCCTATTTTATTTGCGTGATGCAGCGCGTTAATCGCTGTTCAAGCCTTGTATTGTTAGGCAATGAAAGAAAAATATTTTACTTGGAAAATGAGCAGTTTTGCATTGGCTATCCTGCTTATTTTGCCCATTCTCTCGATCTTCTATAGTGCATTTGGTAGCAGTGGTGAGGTTTTTGCTCATTTACTGGCGACGGTAATGCCAACTTATATTTTTAATACCTCAGTGTTAACGGTGGCGGTATTACTACTGACGCTATTGTTAGGGGTACCTTGTGCTTGGCTCATTGCCATGTGTCAATTACCGGGTGAACGCTGGTTACAATGGGCGCTAGTGCTACCGTTAGCTATGCCTGCTTATATTATTGGTTATCTATTTACCGATTGGTTTGATTATGCCGGACCGGTTCAAATCGCTTTACGTGACTGGACTGGCTGGCAAGCCGGTAGCTATTGGTTTCCAAATATCCGTAGTTTAGGTGGTGCGAGTGTAGTGCTCGCTTTGGTTCTTTATCCTTACGTTTATTTACTTTGTCGGGCTGCATTCATGGAACAGAATGTCACGCTGCTTCAATCCGCCCGTTTGTTAAGATGCTCTCCGTGGCAAAGCTTCTGGCGCATCTCATTACCATTAGCTCGTCCTGCTATTGCAGTCGGTTTATCTTTAGTTGCAATGGAAACGATTGGCGATTTTGGCACGGTAAGTTTATTTGCGGTCAATACGTTAACCACAGCTGTCTATGACACTTGGCTTGGTTATTCAAGTCTTAGTGCGGCAGCCAAAATTTCGGCACTGATGTTAGTTGTGCTGTTATTGTTGCTTAGCAGTGAGCGTTACAGCCGTCGGCGACAAAAACTCTACCAAAACCAATTTAATAGTCATGATGAATATCGCTACACCTTAAAAGGTTGGCGTTTATGGGTAGCTTTAACTTGGTGCTGGGGACTGGTGGCCATCGCCTTTATTGTGCCGTTATTACAATTGATCAGTTACAGTGGGACTTACTTTGCACAAAGTTGGACGGTGCAGTTTAGAGAGTACGCCCTGAATAGTTTTATGGTTTCGATGAGTGCGGCAGTGATTGCAGTATTAGTGGCTTTGATTACCAATTTTTATGTCCGTTTACAAAATAACCGTTCCAGCGAGGTGCTGATGCGTCTTTCTTCGCTGGGCTATGCGGTGCCAGGAACTGTGTTAGCGATTGGTATTTTGGTGCCTGTCTTGGCACTGGATCATCTAATCAATGATATTGCAAAACTGATGCAGTGGCAGCGTCCTGGGTTAATCTTCTCTGGGAGTTTATTTGCGATTGTCTTTGCATTAGTGGTGCGCTTTTCTGCTGTTGCGATTGGTAGTATTGAAAGCAGTTTAAGCAAAATCTCTCCGTCCTTAGACATGGCGGCGCGTACCATGGGGTGTCATGCTAATCAAATGCTTATGCGAGTACATCTACCCCTGATTCGGCGTGGAGCGTTAATTGCGGGATTATTGGTTTTTATTGAGTCGATGAAGGAGTTGAATGCATCGATTCTATTGCGCCCGTTTAACTTCGAAACACTGGCAACTTATGTTTATAGCTACGCCTCCGATGAACGTTTAGAGCTGGCGGCGTTGCCAGCGATTTTGTTGGTGTTGGTGGGGCTGATCCCTCTGGTTATGGTTAACCGTTCTTTGGAGCAAAAGCACTGATGAGCTGTGCGTTATTGATTGAAAACCTGACTTGCCAATATGATTCGCAAACCGTATTGAAATCATTGTCACTACAAGTTAATCCGGGTGAAATCGTTTGTCTGCTGGGAGCGAGTGGTTGTGGTAAAACCACGTTATTAAAATCGATTGCAGGTCTTATACCTTTAGCGGCAGGACGACTGAGTCTTAATTGTGTGACGTTAGATGATGGTGAGCATTGGCTACCACCCGAACAGCGTAATATCGGGATGATTTTCCAAGATTATGCATTATTTCCTCATTTGACGGTGGCGCAGAATGTTGCTTTTGGCTTGAATCGTATGCCGGCGGTGCAAAAGCAGGCTAAAGTCTGCGAGATGCTCTCTCTGGTCCATCTGAATGATTTTGCTGATCGCTATCCGCATCAGCTTTCGGGAGGACAGCAGCAGCGTGTCGCGATTGCTCGGGCTTTGGCCTATAAACCGGATTTATTACTGCTTGATGAGCCGTTTTCAAATATTGATACTCAAGTCCGTCATGAGCTAATGATTGAAATCCGTAAAATCTTTAAACAGCAAGGGGTGACGGCCATTTTTGTCACGCACTCACGGGAAGAAGCATTTACTTTTGCTGATAAAATGGCAGTAATGAATCGCGGTGTCATTGAGCAGTTTGGTAGTGCGGTGGATCTTTACTATCAACCATCGAGTCAGTTTGTCGCTGATTTTCTTGGTGGGGGGAGCTATTTAGAGGCTAGACGGATCAGCGAAACCGAATACCAAACCCGACTTGGGATAGTTGAGGCGATAGCTCGTCAACCCATTGACTTAGCGGCCACCTGTAAATTACTGCTGCGTCCGCAGCAGGTTCAGATCCACGCGGCACAAACTAGCCAAGTGACGGTAACTGAACTGCAATTTATGGGTGACCATTGTCGCTATCTAGTGGACGCCTATGGCACGCAATTGATCGCGACTTCATCACAAGCCTTAGGCGTCGGGCAGGCGGTCGAGGTGCATATTGATACTCAGGGAGTGCTCGCTTTCGCTTAATCTACGCTGGAAAAAAGCCCGGCCAAAAGACCGGGCAAGTGTCGTTCAGTACTGAGGGGACTTAACCTCAGCGATGAGAACCACTCGGTGATATTCCCTTCCTACTTGAAGCTGCTGTGGTGTTGGAGACGTTCGTTCACCCCAATCACATAGTTTGCCTATGCTCATGGGGACTCACTCACTTGCTGCCTACCCGCAGCTCCAAGTTGTTTGGGTATAGTTATAACTAGGCTTATTGGTTATAACGCCAAGAAGGCTTTCATCTGTTGAAGAACACGCTCTGCAGTGGGTTGATCGGCCATTTCGGCAAAAATACGCAGCAAAGGCTCAGTGCCAGATAAACGGGCAATCACCCAGCCGCCATTTTTGAAATAGACTTTCGCCCCATCTTCGTAACTGACCTTGTCGATTGCAAACTCAAACTCAGGCAGTTTTTTCTCAATGTATACTTTGCGGTAAATCTCATCGCGCTGGGCCGGCTTAAATTTACAATCGCCTTCTGCAGTGTAGGCATAGCCGTAACGAGCGTAGATCTCGCTTAATAGCTCAGAGAGTTTTTTACCGGTGACGCTGATCATTTCAACCAATAGGCTTGAGGCAAACACGCCATCTTTCCCTTTAATATGACCACGGATGGTTAGACCGCCAGAGCTTTCACCACCGATCAGTGAATCGTCCGCTTCCATTTGTGACGAGATGTGCTTAAAGCCGACTGGGACTTCAAAACACTGCTCACCATGATCGGCGGCGATTTTATCGAGTAAGTGGGTGGTGGCAATGTTACGGACGACCGAACCCTTCCAACCTTTATACTCCAGTAGATAGTAGTAAAGCAGGATCAGCACTTCATTCGGATGAATAAAGTTGCCTTGCTCATCAATAATGCCTAATCGGTCAGCATCGCCATCGGTGCCAATCCCCAGATCATAACCTTCATGTTTCACCAAATGTTTTAAACGATACAAGGTGGCTGCACTGGGCGATGGCATTAGCCCTCCGAAATCGGGGTTTTTACCATCATTAATCACATCCACATCACAGCGGCCATTGATCAGTACGGTTTGCAGCGCATTTTTAGCAACGCCAAACATCGGATCGATCAATACGCGCAGATTGGCTTGTTTGATCGCCTCAATATCAATCGCATTAATGATGCTATCGACGAATTCGTTCATCGGGTTGATGATCTTGATCTGCTTATCGTTAACCGCTTGTTCAAAATCGATCCATTGGACATCTTGTTGGCTCATGGTCGCGATTTGCTGTTCAATCTTTTGCGTGATCACTTCATCGGCATCACGGCCACCGCGAATAAAGACTTTAATTCCATTGTAATCGGCTGGGTTATGCGAAGCGGTGATACAAGCTGAATACGCACAATCCATCTCTTTGGCTTTAAACATCACCACCGGTGTGGGTACAAATTTATCAATAAAGCTCACCACAATACCATTCGCGGCTAATACTTCGGCAAACCAGCGTCCGGCTTTATCGGATAAAAAGCGGCGGTCATAGCCAATCACGAAGCCTTGTGCTGCCACTTGTTCATGTTGAATGATGTTCGCCAAAGCTTGAGCCACCAAACGCACATTATCTTTAGTGAATTCCTCACCAATAAACGCACGCCAGCCGCCAGTACCAAATTTAATCATTTTCTCTCCCTATTCCTTTGCCTGTTGTCATTGTCGGGGGCGCTGACAACGGGTTTGGACATAAAACGTTTAGGTATTAGAAAACGGGCACTCAGCGAATGCCCGAAAATCGGTTAACCCAGAATCACCACCACTTGATTGATGCTGCCTGCGGCTTGAACCGGCACAGCACCTTCAATCGCTTGGCCATTGAGCGTGATCGATTGCACACCTTTTGATACGCCGTGTGGGTTTTCCACTTTGATTTGGTAAGTCGCATCACGCCACTCACGAGTCACTTCAAAACCGGGCCATGAAGTTGGGATACAAGGATCAATTTCCAGTCCAGCAAAGCCCGCTTTGATACCTAACATGTAGTTGGTGACCGCGTGATACGCCCAGCCAGAAGTACCGGTTAACCACGGGTGGTTAGCGCGGCCATGATCTTGGTGATCGCGGCCCATAATGAACTGCACGTAAGAGTACGGTTCGGCAATCCGAGTCTCGATGATGTCGTTTTGGTTGTATGGGTTGAGTGCGTCATACAGTTCCATCGCACGATCGCCACGCCCCAGTTTCGCTTCAGCCACCCACGCCCATGGGTTTGGATGCGAGAAGATCGCGCCGTTCTCTTTCACGCCTTGGTAAACACGAGTCACGAAACCAATGTCATCATTTGGCGTTGCGAATGAGGGGGCATTCAGATGTAGGCCGTATTTGGAGAACAGATATTGGTAGACCGCATCCATCGCTTTGATGCCGCGTTCATGGCTGACTGTGCCAGAGAGCACCGCCAATGAGTTAGACTCTAAGTGCACCTTACCTTCGACTTGATCAAAGGTACCGATCTTGTCGCCATTTTTGGTCAGGCCACGGATGTACCATTCACCTTGCTCATCCCACAAGTGAGTTTCACATGCATTACGCACGCCGTCTGCCATTGCTTGATACTTGTCGGTGGCCGCTTGATCATTACGATAACGTGACAGCTCAAGAAACGCTTCCAATGCCCAGAAATGTAGGAACGAGACCATAGATGACTCACCGCCACCTAAGTTCAAGCAGTCATTCCAGTCCGCACGTAAGCCTTTACAAATCCCGGTTTGGCCAACGTATTCAGCCGAGAAGTCCAACGCAGCCATCATATGCTGATACACGCTAGCGTTACCGCCATCAGCATAAGGGATCACTTCATCGATAAAGGCAAAATCGCCGGTTTCTTTCACATAGCTGAGGATGGTCGGCACAATCCACAGGTGATCGTCCGAGCAGGTATCTTTGATGCCGTGGATCTTGTCGTCATCCGATGGGGTTGGTACCACGGTAGGTGATTTAGACGGTTTGACATCCGCTTTCGCCGGATCGAACCAATCAGGATCAAACAAGTGCAAACCGTAACCCGCTTTCACTTGGCCGCGCAGTAGGTCAACCAAGCGTTTACGCGTCATGGTTGGGTTAGTGTGCGGGACGGAGATCGCATCTTGCGCGGTATCGCGGTAGCCAAGACCGGTACGGCCGCCGACTTCAATGAAAGAAGCAAACCGTGACCATACTACACAAGTTTCTGCTTGGTAGAGGGTCCAAGCGTTGATCATGGTATCCAGTCCTGGATTTGGCGATTTTACTTGGAACTTAGCACAGCGCTCATCCCAGTGGGCTTTAATGCCGGCAAACGCTGCATCGACTTGAGTGAGGTCTTGGTATTTGGCACGCAGTTTCGCACCATTACCTTTACCGACCCCAAGAATTACCGCGAAGCGTACTTTTTCACCAGGTTGCAGCACAAATTGTTTATGCAGTGCGCCACAGTGGTTGTAGCAGGTTTGCGCGCTGTTAGAGCATCGACCTTGGGCAACCGCAATTGGGTTAGCTTCATCACGGTACATGCCAAGGAACTGGTCACGTTGACCGTCGTAGCTGTCGGCATCAAAGGTTGCAGTTAAGTAGTAGAAACCTAAGAAATCATCGGTGTTGTAATACAGATCATATTCGATCACGCCATCTTGGAACGAAGTGCCCGCAGAGTAGAGTGACATCTGGTGGTTTTGGTTATCCGATTTGATGTGGCTGAAAGAGAACTCAACGTAGTTAAACGCACTGATGGTACGTACTTCATTCGAGGTGTTTTCAATCACCACATCCCATACTTCGGCATCTTCCCCTTTGGGGACGAACAGCGTTTTAGTCGCGTGGATCCCGTTGTAGTCACACTTGAATTTTGAGTATGACAAGCCGTGACGCACTTCGTATTTGGCTTGCTCAAGGCTTTTCGCCACTGGTTGCCAAGATATTGACCAAAAATCACCGCTCGCATCATCACGCAGATACACGTAATGACCAGGGCGATCTTGGGTAAAGTTAGGGCGGAACTTGGTCACGCGATTGTACTCAGGCGAGTGGTAGAACGAATAACCTCCCGCGTTATGAGAAATCACAGTACAAAACTTTTCTGTACCGAGATAGTTAGTCCAAGGGGCGGGTACGTCAGGGCGAGTGATGACGTATTCGCGTTGTTCATTATCGAAATAACCGTATTTCATGGTGCTTTCCTTTTAAACTAGCTGCGTTGGGCAGCTAAAACCTATGCTAGTGAAAACTTATGCTGAGTAAAAATTTATGCTGAGTAAAAAAAGGGTTGATAAGCCCACGACAATTCGAGACAACTCACATCGTCGTGGTCTTTGGTTACTCTTTCCAAGGTGCGCGATAAGTGATGTTTTGCTTATCGAGCAGCGGCAAATGCCCCTTTAGGCGTGCCAAATAATCTAACCAGTTACGTTGCGATTTTTCGGTCCAGCCCCCCTCGGCTAAAGCGGTTAAACGCGGGTAGAGCATATATTCCATCCGCTTAGGGTTATTGATCAGCTCACACCACAAGGCGCACTGGGTGCCGAGGATCCGTTTGCGTAGTGGGTCATCGATTGCAATATCGGCCAGCGGTTCATAACCGTAAGCACGCTCTAGCGGTGTGACGCCAGCCCAATCCACGCCCGGCTCTTCTGGGGCGAAATCTTGGGTCATATCGAGATAAGTGAATTGCCCTGGTTGCAAGATCACATCAAAGCCAAGCTTGGCGCATTGCAAAGCCGCCTGTTCGGATAACCAAGCGTAAATGATGGTGTCTTTGCTGACTTTATCGCCATGGTGGGCCTCTTCCCAGCCCACCATGCGCTTACCCAAACTTTTCAGTTTCTGTTCGGCATAACGCAGCAGGTGGCCTTGGAGCTCTTTGGGATCGGTATAACCTTGCTGTTGCATTAACGCTTGGCATTTAGGGCTATCGACCCACACGCCATTAGGAACTTCGTCGGCACCAATATGGATCAACGGACTTGGGAACAGATCGGCGACTTCTTGCAGCACAATATCTAAAAATTGATAAGTTCCCGGTAAAGCTGGCGAGAGCACATTATCGGTATAGTTTTGAATACTGCGATATTGAGAGCGATCTTCATCGTCGACTAACCATTCCGGCAGCGCTTTAATCGCGGCTCGGCAATGGCCAGGAATATCAATCTCAGGAATAACCGTGATACCGCGTTGCTCGGCATATTCGATCACTGAGCGGATCTCATCTTGGGTATAAAACCCGCCATGCCGTTCGGTCAATAAACTGTATTGAGGTTCGAGCACTTCATCCATACCGCGCCATGCGCCGATAGCGGTTAATTGAGGCAGGCGTTTGATCTCAATGCGCCAGCCTTCATCATCGGTGAGGTGCCAATGGAACACATTAAATTTGTAGTGTGCCAGTTGGTTGATCACTCGTTTCACTTGTTCTAACGAGTGAAAATGGCGTGCGCAATCGAGCATCATGCCGCGATATTTGAAACGTGGCGCATCGACGATTTTGACCAATGGGAAGCGTAAGTGGTCCGCTTGAGGCTGGGCCAGTTGTAATAAGGTGGCGCTGGCATGAATAAAGCCGCTATGGCTGCCTGCTTCAATGCTGATCCCTTGCGTATCAATCAGCAGTTGATAGTGACCGTCATCGAGAGTGGGATTGCTGCGATAAACAATATCACTGTGCCCAATCGCACTTAGGCCAACCCCATGTAAAGTTTGTAGTTCTTCAGCGAACCAGTGCGCGGCACGCTCAGCCAGATCGGAGTGCAAAGCGATCTGACTCGAACGGCTGATAACAAACTCGCCCTTAACTCGTTGCAGTGAGTTGGGCTTGGGGATCACGCACAGCTCGGCTGCGGTCACCGCAGGGATCTGGCTGCGCTCACGGTATGGAGAGGCGAGTACGATCGGGTTAACCACCACTTCGATGCGTTCTGCCGGTTGTCGGTCATTACGTTGTACGAAAGCGTGGGCGATACCATTGTCATAAAAATGATACGGCGCGGTTTTAATGATGAACTCACAATAAAAGTGACCATTGGCGGGCAGCACAGGCTCAGTGGGCACCAGTGAACATAAGCTGCCGACTTGGGTCAGTTGACCATGGGAGACGCTGGCTGGCTGAATATAGCGGTCAATCACAAAGTGCAGTGACCAGTCATGCAGATCTTGATCGCTCAAATTGTGCAAGGTTAAGCCAAAACGACAATCTGGCTGTTGTTCGGAGAGCACCGCAAATTCAATTCGATAACTCATAAACCATCCTTATACAGGTTGTGCTCGGGTTTTCCGGCAAACATTAATCCACCTTCGATAGCATCCGCTTGGGGGGCGACTAGCCATTGTTGGACTGGTGGCGATAACCAATCATGCAGGCGTTCAGCAATGCTACCCATCAGGCAGATCTGCTCTGCGCCTTTGCGATGCAGCGCGATTAGTAACATTTCGATATCCGCCGCCGTTTGCTTGAGTAGCTCGATCGCGAGCTCATCTCCGGCATACGCATGGCTGAAAATTTGTGGTGAAAACTGGGCATAATCGCAAGGTAGTGCGGTTTTGGACCAAGTGACGATCGCATCCAGATCATGTTGAAAATGGTCCATCACCACTTCACACAGTGGAGTGTGTGGGCGGATCTCATCTTGCGCGAGCAGAACCTGCTGAATGAGGCGCAGCCCCATTACGGCACCGCTGCCTTGATCTGAGATGGGAAATTCACGACCGCCGACCACATATGACTGACCATGTTTAAGCAGTAAGCCACATGACCCAGTACCCGCTATCATGATTGCTCCGTCATGGCCCAAATGTGCACCAAGGCAAGCGCCATAAGCATCCGTGTTTAGGGTCATTGACGCAAAAGGGTGGGCTTGTTGCATAAAAGCATGCCATGCGTTTTTTTGTTCTGCGCCAGCTAACGCCAACCCAACATGCATGTTAGCGAATGCCTGCTCACTTAATCCACCTTGCTGGGCCGCGAGAGTAATGGCATCGATCACCGCTTGCAGCGCCCGATCGACCCCTAACAAAATGTTGGCACTGCCACTTTTCGCTTCGCCGATCGATTGACCTTGCGCATCGCGGATCCTGGCTCGACAAGAGGTGCCACCACCATCAACTCCGACGTAGTAAGTCATTCGGTCACCTCCGCAGTGGTGAAGTGATCAAATTGAGTCATGATCGCCAGCAGATACCAAGCGCCATGCGGGATCCACTGTTCACCCCAGCGCCAGTTTTGCAGCGGATCGTGTTTTTGCTCATCAGGGTTGAACGCGATATCGCGCGGATCATCAAATCCGGCGGTGATCCCGTTACACACCCCGCCTTTGGCATTGAAAAAGCCCAAATGAGGCAGATAGTCAGGGTTATTTTGGCCATGACCATCGAGCATGCACATGTCGTAAGGGTTAAGGCCAACAATCCAGTTCAGTGCATTCTGCGCCCAAACTTGCAGTGCTTGGGCAACGCTCGGCGTCAAATGAGGCTGGGCGAGGTAGGCCATGCTAGCCAGTGAGGCTAAGCGGGCATTTTCACCTTGCCACCAGTAACCACTCTCGTTGTCTTGTGCGATAAAAAAGCTGCTGCGTTTTGGGCTAGTGATGCCTTTCACGTACTGGCGTGGATAACCAAATGGGTTGGTGACTTGCGCGGTGATCGTCAGTTCAAATTGACAAGCTTGCTCGACCACGCGTTGCTGCTGGGCATAGTAAGCGGTATCGGTTTCGATATTGAGGTATTCACACAGGGCAATGACCGGTAGGCCCGCATCGGAAGGATGAAAGTAAGGGCGAACTCCATCACGGGTCGCCGACCAGTAATGGGTCATTTGCTGATCGCAGGTTTGACGCTGAGCCAAACGCTGTGCCCATTCACGCGCTTGCGTGAGATATGCATGGTTGTCGGTGCTACGGTACAGCTCACAACAGGCGAGAAGTGCGCAATATTCATCAATGATGTTTTCTACTCCATCATCGAGATATTGGCTATTGTGCTGTTTAAGGTGCCAATAACCCGTTTCTGCCGCCTGTAAATATTGCGTTTGGTTAAACTCACCATGGGTATCTAAGCGTGCTGCCGCGGCGAGCGCAGCAATCGCGATTCCGCCACCTTGACGAAATCCAGCTTGATAAGCGGCAGATTTATCGCCTTTTTGCGTCGCATAAGCGCAAATCTCTCGCTGTTTAGTGTCTTTGCTCCAGCGATCAAATACCGTCATATAGAAAAAGCCTGCCGAATCTTGCATTCGGAGCAAGAAGTCAGCGCCAAACAAGGCTTCATCGGTTAGGCGCGTGCGAGAAAATGGCGCAAAATCCGCGTGGTGTTGTAACACCGCTAGCCCTTTGAGCATGTTCCACACCACCATAGGTGTTTGCTGTGGATTCAAATAGTTAGCGTAAGAAAGGTGACTGAGATACTTACTGACGTCACCGGAAGCATCGTACCAGCCGCCATGCACATCGGCAGTGGTTGATGTGCCGAGCAGCGGTACGTGCTTGTCTTGTTGATCAAACTGCCCTGAGCAGCGCTGCGACTTGAAGTAGTGCAGCACATCGGAAAAGGTACGCTGCATCAGCACGCCTTGCCCAATGCTAAAGATGGCAGATTGAGTGTGCTCAAGGCGCAAATAGTAGTCGCCTGGAGTGGTAAAATCGGAAAAATCGATACGATGAAACTGTCCCTGATGCCAGCTATCCACGCTACCGTGCTGCTCGATAACAAGCGTGGCAACGGTTTGATGGCTACGAGCGCAAACCAAAAGCACACAGTCATCCATTAACTGTGTTTGGCCACATAGCAAAACTGCTTGCTTGGCACCTTTGGTTTCATAGCCAATGTGGTTGGTCAGTAACTGCATTCATGTTCTCCACTGGATGGATGGAGCTGGCTCCTGGCAGGATCAGGAGCCAGCTCGGTGGTTATTTTTGAGCTTGTTATTTTTCGAACAGATAACAACGTACAAAGTGGTTGTCAGAGAGCTGAGTTACTTCCGGTACCGCTTCACGGCACTTCGCACTGGCATGTAAGCAGCGTCCAGCGAAAGGACAGCCGACTGAATCTGGCGTCCACAACGGGATCTCACCTTTATTGCCTTCCAGTTTTTCATGGATAGATTTTTTCGGATCCGGTACGGCAGAAACCAGCAGTTTGGTATAAGGATGCTGAGGATCGTGAATGATCGCATCGGTATCCCCCCATTCCACCATGTGTCCGACATACATCACCGCCAAGTCTTCCGCGATGTAACGTGCGGTGGCGATATCGTGGGTGATGTACAGCAGCGACATCTGCCGCTCAAACTTCATCTCTTCCATCAGGTTGAGAACGCCCGCTCGAATCGACACATCCAGCATTGAGGTTGGTTCGTCAGCCAGTACCACTTCTGCGCCTACCGCAATGTTACGTGCCAAGTTGACCCGCTGCCGTTGACCACCCGAGAGTTGGTGTGGGTATTTGGCTGCCGTTTCTTTTGGTGGGATAAGGCCCACTTGCTCCAGCAGTTCATAAACCCGCTCTTCTAGCTCTTTTTTATTGCCCGGTGTGACCTTTTTGTGGATCAGCAGGGGGCGAGCGATATGGTGGAAAATGGTATGGGTTGGGTTGAGTGAGCCAAACGGATCTTGCCATACCATCTGCACACCTTCGCGGTAGTGCATCAGATCGTCACGTGATGTGATGTCTTGAATGTCACGGCCTTTGTACTCAATGGTGCCCGAGGTTGGCGCGTACATCTTGGCGATCATTTTGGCGGTGGTCGATTTGCCTGAGCCTGACTCACCTACTACCGATAAACCGCGGCTTTTGTACATTTTGAATGACACGTCGTTAATCGCACGCATCATAGGTTGTTTGAGTGCGTTACTGTTGATCGGAAAATCTTTAACCAGATTTTTCCCCTCAACCAGTAATTCGCCAAATGATTTGCTCATAATTGTCTCCAGAAATTCTTTGCTACTGCTTAACCTTGCGCCTTAAGCTTTGATGGTCGCATTCGGTTGGGCGTAGAGATGGCAATTAGAAAAACGGCCATGCTCAATTTGACGCAGTGCGGTCGGTATCTTAGTGCAAGCCTCATGAACTCGGTCACAGCGAGCTTGGAAACGGCAACCTTGTGGAATTTCCAGCAGGTTGAGTGGGTTGCCAGGGATCCCTGTGAGCTTGGTTTTGGGTCCGGTTAACGGTGGAAAAGAGCTACCAAGACCTTTGGTGTAAGGATGGAAAGGGCTTTCCAGAATCTGTTTTGAAGGCGCAACTTCAATCAATTCACCTGAGTACATGATGCCGATGCGGTCAGAGAACTCGACCATCAGTGACAAGTCATGAGTAATAAATAAGATAGAGAAACCAAATTCTTCTTTTAACGCATATATTTTTTGCAGAATTTCACGCTGTACCACCACATCTAAAGCGGTGGTCGGCTCATCCATAATGATCATTTTCGGATTGAGCGCGAGAGCAATAGCAATCACCAAGCGTTGTCGCATACCGCCCGAAAACTGGTGCGGATAGTCATTGAGTCGGCTGGGATGGATATCGACGATCTCTAACAGACCTTCTGCGCGCCGTTTTGCTTGTTCACGTGTCATGTTGGTGTGACGCATGATCACATCGCAAAATTGCTCTTCCATGGTCAGCACTGGGTTGAGTGCATTCATTGCGCTTTGAAACACCATCGACATTTCTTTCCAGCGGAAGGATTGCATCCGTTCATCGCTGTATTTGAGGATATCTTCACCGTTGAAGATCACCTCACCACCGGTGATAAATGCGGGCGGCTTATGCAGGCGCATCAGCGAGAAGGCGACGGTTGATTTACCACAGCCAGATTCACCAGCCAGACCAAATACTTCGCCTGGGGCTAAATCAAAGCTGACATTGTTACAAGCTCGTACATCACCCGCATCGGTAATGTAGTCGACGCATAAGTTGCGGATTGAGATTAATGGTGCAGTCATGATTATTGATCTCCGCTACAAAGTGCATTTTGTTGTGCTAGGTCTGGTTGACGGGCTTTTTTGTCTTGCTTAGCCAGATTTTTCCAACGCTTCATACCTTTGTGTGAACGCAATTGTGGGTTGGCAATTTCATCAACCGCAAAGTTGAGCAGCGCTAGGCCAGTTACCAGCAGGGTTAAAGAGATACAAGGAGCAAGCAGTTCCCACCAAGCGCCAATCAGCATCGACGATGAGGTTTGTACGTTGTAAAGCATGATGCCCCAACTGATGGTGTTAGGATCGCCCAGTCCTAAGAAGGAGATGGTGGCTTCCATCATGATCGCGTACATCACCGAGCCGATAAAACTAGCGCCAACAATTGAAATTAGGTTAGGTAGAATTTCAATGAAGATAATGCGCCATGACGATTCACCGAGTACTTCTGCGGCTTTTACGAACTCTTTTTCACGCAGTGCCATGGTCTGTGACCGTACGACCCGTGCGCCCCACGCCCAGGAGGTACAGCCAATAATTAACGCAATAGTTAGCGGTCCCGCCTCGCCGATAAAGGCGGCTAATACAAACAGCAGCGGGTATTGTGGGATCACCAGCATGATGTTCATCGCGGCGGTTAGGAAGTCATCGATTTTCCCACCAAAATATCCAGCGGAAATGCCGATTACAGTGGCTAAGAAACACACCGTGATCCCCGCGCCAAAACCGACCGCGAGTGATACACGAGCCCCATAGGCGACTTGTGACCAAACATCGCGCCCCATGCGAGTGGTGCCTAGCACGTGATCTGCTTTTTTAGATATGGCCAGCGTACGACGATCGGTGGCTAAGTTTTCTGCTATCCAACCATCGGGATTAGCTTGTGCAGCTTTGACTACAAACGCAGGGTACTCATGAGGATTACCGGTGCGTTTATCTGGCGCAAAAGAGGTGATAACTGGGGCCGCTAGTGCGATAAACAGGAACATGCTTAAGATGGTGACACCAATCATCGCCATGCGGTTGCCACGTAAGAGTTTCCAAAGTGCTTTCATGATTATTTACCTCCCTTGCGTAAGCGAGGGTCTAGAACAACGTATAACATGTCAGCCAGTAGGTTAAAGAACAGCATGAACAGGGTCATGATAAGTAGCTGGCCTTGTAAAACTTGATAGTCACGAGCCGTAATGGCGTTAAACAGTACAGTACCTAAGCCTGGGTAGTTAAAGATGATTTCAATAATCAACTGACCACCAATCGCCATACCGAGTGACATGGAAAGGGCGGTCACACTTGGCAGTAGCGCGTTACGTGCGGCGTAGTTGAATACCACGCGGTTTTCGCTTAAGCCTTTGCCTTTCGCCATAGTGATGTAGTCTTCTGCGAGCAGGTTAATCATGTTGTTACGCATGTTGACTAAGAAACCGCCGATTTGCACAATTGAAGCACAGACCAGTGGCAATACCGCGTGATAGCCGACATCTTTAATAAATGCCCAGTTAGTCCAATCGGGTATGGTGCCCGGAGTGTAGGCGTAGCCGGTTGGGAACCAGCGTAAACCTATCGCGAAGGTAAACATCGCCAGCATAGCGATAACCACTTGTGGCACGGCTTGAATAACCAAGGTACCTGGTGTGATGAAGGTGTCATAACTGCTGCCTCGTTTCCATGCGGCAAAGATACCGAGCACCGAACCGATAGAGAAAGAGATGATCACCGCCGTACCAGCAAGGAACAGCGACCAACCAAATGCACCACCCAGTAACTCATTGACACTTAATGGGTAAAATTTGATCGAAGTACCCAGTTCCCAAGTCAAGATGCTTTTGATGTATGTCACATACTGAACATACCAAGGGCCATCAACAAAGCCTAAAAGTTGTTTCATGGCTTCGATGCGCTCAGGTGTCACTTGTGCTGTGGCATGAGCAAACATCATAGTTACCGGATCACCCGGCATGGCACGAGGAATAATAAAGTTTAATGTTGCTGCAACCAGCAACGCGGCAAAATAGAACGACAATCGTCTTAAAAAGTAACCCATAACTTACACCTTACTCACCCAGTTTTGTCCTGTCTCTGGTTTCAGGTCTCGCCCCTAGCGAATTTGAGAGCGAGAAATCCCCTGACGACGAGCGCCATATGTTTGCTTAGCAGCCAATTAGCTTAACAACCAAAGGGGATTTAGATAGGCGGCGCACAGCGTGCGCCGCAAGAAATGAACGTGTATTACTTAACTGGTTTCAGATCCAGTACATGCAGTAGACGCTCTGGGATACCAGCCCAAATGCTTGGACGGCCCTGTGGATTTTCTTCACTCCACCAACCAGTAAAGCGAGTGGTGTTGTATTGGTACATCCACGCACCAGACATTACTGGGATAGTTACTTGATTTTCAGCAATAATCTTCTGAATACCGTGTGCAATAGCTAGCTGCTCATTTTTGTCTGCAGTTTTGTAGAAACTGTCGAGCAAGCTGTCGAGTTTCTTATCTGCGAAGTAGTGCATCGCGAAACGAGGCATACCGTCACCAGATTGCAGAGCTGAGTTGTAGCCGCTATTCCAGTAAGTGTGTGGATCAGCACCGTGGAAGTAGTTGGTGTACGCCACATCGTAAGTACCATCCAGCATTGCTTGGTTATAAACCGCAAATTCTGGTGTACGAGCACGCGCTTTGATACCCACTTCTTGGAGCTGTTCAACGGCTAGTTGCACTGTGTTATTAAAGTCAGTCCAGCCGTTAGGTGATTGGATCAGCAGTTCGAAAGATTTGCCAGATGGAGTTTCTACGAAACCGTCACCATTGACATCTTTGAAGCCCGCTTTTGCTAACAGTTTTTTAGAGCCTTCAACGTCATAGGTGTTGAAGCCTTTATATTTTTTGTGGGTCGCTTCATCAGACCATGCTTCGAATGCATAGCCTAGACCTGATGCGAAGTCATTGACAGTACCGCTGCCGTAGAAAGCGATGTCAATGATGGTTTGACGGTCAAGCGCCATTGAGAACGCACGACGGAAGTCTACGTTAGTCAAAGCTTCTTTCTTCGCAGGATCTGGGTTTTTGAAGTTCACCATGAACGACTGAGTACCCGCTGCTGGATACCAGTAGTGGTGATTAGGATTCGCTGCCGCATAAGTGCGATCGATATCTGGAATGAATGAAGAGGTCCAATCCAGTTCAGAGTTTACGATTTTGCCCAATAATTGGTCGTTGTTTGCGATTTGTGGTACACGCAGACAGTCAACCTCTAGGTTAGCGTTATCCCAGTAGTTCGGGTTACGACATTGAATGTACAGCTGTGGGGTGAAGGTATCGATCACGGTGAAAGGACCAGTGCCCACTGGGTTTTCATTGGTGAAAGTGGTTGGATCTTTAACATCTTTCCATACGTGCTCAGCAACGATAGGGATCAATGAAATTTCATAAGGTACGTTAGAGTTTGCTTCCGACAGGCTAAAGCGCACTTGGTACTCGTTTACTTTCTCAACTTTAGTAACCCACTTGTTGATACCACGTTGATCCAGTTCAGGTTTTGCTTTCAACAAATTGAAAGAATACACCACATCGTCAGCGGTGAAAGCTTCACCATCAGACCACTTAACCCCTTTACGGATATCAAAGGTGACACTCATCAAGTCATCAGACATTTTTAAGTTTTCCGCTAAACGGAAGACTGGAGTGTTACCTTTCATTTCATTAAAGACCACCAGTGGCTCATAGATGAAATCTGTAGTGGTACGCAGGTTAGTCGCTAGGTACGGGTTAAAGTTACGTACCATTGTAGGGTAGAAATCTGGCACGATAGTTAGCTCACTACGAGCAAAGGCTGGAGCTGAAACACTGGTTGCTGCTGCGATTACTGCTGCGGCTAGTGCGGTTTTTTTAATATTGGCAAGCATAGCTGTTCCTTACTAGTTGCTTTCATTTCACTAATGGATGGAATGTTATCAATTGATAAACACTCTCCAAGACCTACCTCATGATGATGCCCCGTCGGAGGGAGGGGGTAAATGAGTGGCCTGTAGGCCTTTGGCAGGAGTAAGAAAACACCTTACCAAGAAATTTATCAATTCGATTTCCCGTTAAAAACGTCAAAAGCATTGCTTGTCACGTTATTAACGTCAATATGCCTTGTGGTGAGTGTTTTTTATGCAAAATTTGTTGGGTGATTCGCGTCGCAAAAGCCAAACGGGTTACTGTTGTTAGTTAGTGATTACTTCTGTTGTATTCTTTTTAAATATTAGCGTTTGAGTGGTTTTTTTATTAACGAGATCTTGCTCACTAGCCCGATGTTCCGTTAATTTAACCGATGAAATTAATTCTGGCGAATTGTTGTGACCCCCTTCGCAATCTCAAACAAAGAGCAATGCTCCCCCTTAGCTGAGCGATGGCTTGCGTGTTTTTTTCGTCGTTTTGGTGAGGGTGAGGGCCGTGATTGTTACGTTTTTTTGTGATGTAAAGTAAGTGGCAAATATAGCATTTAGAGTCATTTCCAACCTTAGCCTGTTGGCCTACGGCTCGATAATTGCTGATAAAAAAAACCCACCATGTGGTGGGTTGAAATGATATCGGCTGATTAATCGCTGCTGGTGAGCAGCTTTTGTAACTTATCGCGCTGCATTTCAATATGAGCCCGTTCCGGACCTGATTCTTTGCAGTGTTCTAAGATGTAATCCAGCGAGTTGAGTACGGTTCTCCAACGTGGTGTTCTTGGTAGGGTTTCGATACGTAGGTATTTATCCAAGGTGCGAGTTTGTAAGGTACTACGGTCAAGATAGACACGCCATAAACCGCTTTGTTCAGCAAAGGTGAATTTGCTTTGCCCAGAAACTCTCTCCCAATAATTGAGCGCACTGGTCATCGCTTCGACTAATACTGCGCGCATCAAATCTTGTTTCGATTGATACTCACCAGTCGCTTTGTCGGCGAGCCGAGTAAACTCGCCACCGAGCTCTTTGAGTTTTTGCAGTTTGTCTTTATCTCCCTCAAAGGCATAGCTAGACAGCGCCTCTACTGCAGTCTCTAAATTGTAGATCCGCGCGGCGTTGATACTGCCACCGACATTAAAAATGTACATCGCTTGCAGGCCGGAACCTTGTGGTAAGCGCAGCACATCGGCCGAGAGGTGTTGGCGTACATCTTCAACATAAACATCAATGTTACCGCAGTAATGCTCTTGATCAATCGAGAGGTATTTAGGGGCGATCAATTCTTCAGCATTTGAGCGTTTAAGCTGCTCTGGCGTGCGTCTAAATAGGCGAGCGGCCGCTTCATTGGCAAAACGTACTTTATGTTCTTCATTGACACATAAAATTGCTTCGGGAGCCGATTCGAGCTGTTCCAATAAGCGTCCTTGAGTTTCCAGTAAACTGGCTTCGACCATAGCTCGATGCTTGAGCTCTTGTTGTAACTGTGCATTTTCAATCCGGCGTAACTCGGCCTTACTGGCGGTCAGATGAGCCATAATTCGCGCCGCGAGCTCTTGCTTATTAAACGGTTTACATAAGTAGTCATTTGCACCAGCATCAAAGCCACGCACTCGATCATCAGGCTGGTTGAGTGCGGTGAGCATGATGATTGGCAACTCGGCATGATCGTAGTCTTGTCTTAATTTTTCACAAACTTGATAGCCACTCATCCCTGGCATCATGATGTCGAGCAATACCAGCTCTGGTTTTTCAGCTTGTACCGCATCCAGTACTTGGTGTCCATCTTGGACGGTATGCACTCGATAACCTTCAAGACGTAAAAAACTGTCTAATACTCTTAGATTGACAGGTTCATCATCAGCGACCAGCAGCAGTGGCCCATGTTCATTTTCCGGTAATGAACTCTGCTCTGGTAGCTCTGGGTCAACCAGATCAGGGGCTTGGAAGTGCGACAGTTCTATAACGTCCGCTTGTTCGATCTCAGCTTGAGTGGCTAATGGCAGGGTAAAGCTGAAAGTGGTTCCGACCATTGGTTGACTGCTAACATACAAGGTGCCATCCATTAGCTCGATCAACTGGCGGCTGATCGATAATCCTAAGCCTGCACCTTGGCGGTAGCGACTGGCGTCTTGACCGGCTTGGGTCAGGGGTTCGAAAATCTGCTCAAGTTGATCGGCTGGAATGCCTTGCCCGGTATCCACCACTTGTACACGTACCTTATCTTCCATACAGGTGGTCGAAATGACAATTTTGCCTTCGGAAGTGTACTTAATTGCATTACCAATCAAGTTGTACAGAACTTGCTCTAAGCGTTGGGGGTCGACGGACACCCAGACTGGTTGATCTGGCACTTGGTTGATGATCCGTAAGGTTTTTTTGCCGAGTAAATGATGCGAGAGTTCAAGTACTAAGCGAGTGGATCTCGACAAATCGACGGCACATCGTTGAATGTCTAACGCGCCATAGCGCATTTTATGATAATCAAGCAGATCATCGACTAGGGTTGCTAAGCGCTGGCCACTACTAATAATGATATCAAGCTGATATTTATGTGCTGCCGTTAATGGGCCATTGGCACCAGACACTAACGCCTCGGCAATGCCGATCATGCCATGTAACGGGGTGCGTAACTCGTGTGAGGTGGTGGCAAGAAATTCATCTTTCAGCTTGTTAGCCAGTTGTAGCTCATCATTTTGTTTACGAATGATCAGCAGATTGCTTTCCAGCTCTTTATTTTGTGCTTTGATCAGGGTGATTTTGTCACGGATCGAACGTTGCATCCGTTCAAAACTGACCGCTAAACGGCCAATTTCATCTTTACGTTCGGTGTTGATCATCGCTTCATCCAAATCGCCGGCCGAGACGCGTTCTGCCGCCCAGGTTAGTTTCAATAATGGCGAAGTAATGAAGTTTGACAGGTAATGCGACGCGATAATCACTAATACAATTGCGGTCAGCATCGCTAACACAAACAATTTTTCTAGCTGGCGTATACCAGCAAACGCTTCTTTTTCTGGCAACTCAACCACGAGTGCCCAGTGAATATTTTTCAGATTAATGGGTGTATAGGCAGCAATAACATTTGCTCCCTCGGTGTTGGTATAAGTGCCAACTGAGCGTTGTCCTGATAAGGCTAAATCGACCACTTGCTTACTTTTTTCAACCGCCATATCCGCCGTAGTCAGGGTTCGAGATCGATGATCTTGACCGACTAAGATAGTTTGCATTGTTGGGTGGTTATTGCCGTCGGCAATCAATTTAGTAATCGCATTACTCGGTAGGCGGAACATCGCATAACTGTGCAGGTAGCCTTGCTGGATGATAGGCGCACCTAGCCAAGCGTACTGTTGACCATTTTGTGGTTCAAAATCAGAGATCACCACCGGAGTGAAATCTTCATTGGCTTGGCGCTGTTCACTGACCATTTGTTCGAGGCGTTTAAAAGTTTGGCCAAGTAGGGTGGCTTGGTCTTTTCCGGTGAGTAAGTTGGTACCAAAGTTATCGTGTTTGTAGATTGAATAGACCACGTTACCGTCAATATCGACCAACAAAATATCATCAAAATCGGAACGTTTAAGTAACTCCAAATATGCCCAGTGATAACGCTTATGCAGTAGGCGGTAACGTTCACTGCCTACATAGGCGCTCGACTGTGGTAGTACTGAGGTTTTGATCTGATCGCCAGAGCCAGGGATATAGCGCTGTTGGGCATGTTCACGCGCCCCTTCAATCGTGATGTCTAAGCGTTGAAATGCATTGACCAGACCATAAAAACGCCCGCCACTGGCGTAGGCGAGCTCAGAGCGCACAAAGCCCATCACTTCCGACTCTTTCGCCAACATGTAATCAATCACTTGTTGCTGTTTAGTATCTCGTACTGAAACAAGGTAAGAGGTACTTTGCTGTTCGAGATCTTGACTGTGTGAACGCAGGAAAAACAGCGCGGTAATCGTCAGTGGAATGATGCTCAGTGTCAGAAACGCGGCCATCAGCGTATTCTGTAGGCGCTTGAATTTTTGTTTTCGATAGAACCTAAACATAATTAAGACGTTACTTCTTGGTCAAACTCAATGGCGTTGGTCAGCCATGAGTGAGTGGATGATAAGAAACAATGAAAGTAACGAAATTAACGAGTTTTTTTACTTTGACAAGTAAGTCCAAGCTAAAGCGTGGGGATAGGCACAAAAAAGGCCAGAGTAAGGCCGTTTTTAGGCGAACTTTTCGTCAAAAACGGCAAAATAGGCGACGTTATTTTTTTGCGTGATAGATGGTAAATTTGCTGGTTTTGGCTGCAATATCACACTGGCCAAAGGCTTGTTCAATGATTGGTGGATATTTTAAAAAGCTGTTGGCGACCACCCACAGTGAGCCTTGATTGGCGAGGTGATTGACCGAGTGTGCCAACAACTGTTCAGTCGCGCCATAACTGGTTTGCAAGCCGGAGTGGAAAGGCGGATTGGTGACAATCGCTTGGTAATCACAGCCCGCATTAGAAAGCATATCAGAGGGATAGACCTTGCCGTGTAGCTGGTTGGCGCGCAGCGTTTCTTGACTAGAGCGAATCGCCAGTGCGCTGATATCGGTCATCTCCAGCTCAATTGCTGGGTTGAGAGTGGCCATGACGCAGCCTAATACACCAGCCCCGCAGCCAACATCAATCACTTTGCCACTTAACGCTGGTAAGGTATCTAGCAACAGTCGACTACCAAGGTCAAATTCACCATGGCTAAACACTCCTGGTAGGCTGCGAATCGTCAGCTCGTGCCCTTGATAGTGAACGGTATAAGATTTAAACCATTGCTCGAGCTTAAAGGCGGCCGGAGTATTAACGCATTGTCCCCAATAAAATGAGCAGCGACGTGCCGAATCGTATTTGTGGATCGGGCCGTAAGCGGCGAACATTTTTTCAATGCTTTTGACCCCAGAGCGATTTTCACCGACCACGATAATTTCGGTGCCGGTGCCGAGTTTAGCCAGCAACATCGCCAGCAGATATTCCGCTTCTTGCTTGGCTTTCGGCCAATAGAGCAAAATTAAATCAGCCTTGACCTCATCAGTGAGCTGTTCACCAAAATAACAGTCGATGGCAGCGTGCTGCTCAAGTTGTGAAAAATAGCCGTAATGCGTTGTGAACACCGCAACTGAAGCACAATGTTCACGCAGTTGGAGTGGAAACAGATCTTCTACTTCACCGGCAACCAACACATGCTTATCGGCAAAATAGTCGAGTTGACGAAGGGCAATTTCACTTGGGGCGGTATAAGGTTGCATGGCACGCTCTAGAGCAGAAAAAGGGGGCCGATTTTCGCACACTCAGCCCGCTGAATGAAGTGTTAACTTTGGATCAACTGTTGTCTTGTTGATCCAAAAAGCTACGAAACTCTTCTTCGTAAAGATTAAACAGCACTATGGTGATGGCAAAGATCAGTGGACCATAAATTAAGCCAATCAAACCAAATAACTGGAGTCCGCCAAGCAGGGAGAAAAAGATCATCAGCGTATTCATGCCGGCACTGCCTTGCATTAATAAAGGGCGCAGCAAATTATCAATTGAACCCACTATGATCACGCACCATATGGTAAGGAAAATTCCCCAGTTAGTGTCGCCAGTTAACAACAAATACAGTGTGGCTGGGATCCAGATTAACGCAGTACCGATCACGGGAATGAAAGAGGCGAAGCCCATCATGGTACCCCAAAATAGTCCGGGAAATCCGGCGAGCCACATGCCCAATCCACCGGCTAAGCCTTGGGCGATCGCGGTTAAAAACGAGCCCATTACCGCCGATTTAGAGACATTTTCAATTTCTGTCAGTAAGCGATCTTCTTGGCTGCGTGATAGTGGCAAGATATGACGGATAGCACTGATGATCTGATCGTGGTCACGCAGCAAGAAAAACAGCACAAACAGCATCAGGAAAAAACTCATGATAAAGCTGGTGGTATCCCCGACAATTTTGGCGCTAATACTCACCAAATTACTACCAAATGCAGTAGCAAATTGGCCAATTCGCTGCGCGATTTGTTGCGAGCTAATCTCTTCAAAGGGCAAATATTGATTGATTAAATCGAGCCCTTTAACCACCCATGGGTGATTGAATAACTCCTGAATACCGCCATGCGAGACCCAAGTGTAAAGGTTTTGCGAAAATTTCGATCCTTGTTGTACCAGCGCGCCAAAAATAAAACCGAGCGGGATCACCACAATTACGGTCAGCACAATACAAGATAACAGCGCGGCAAGATTGGGGTGTGAGCGCAACTTCCCCTCAAACCAGCTATGGATTGGAAACATCAATAAAGAGAGGATGAACGCCATCACAATCGAATTGATATAAGGTTCAACCAGCCAGTAACAAGCGAGAGCTGCCGCCAGCAGTGCCACCACTAATACACGATGACGGGAGGTTAATGGGATTTTTTGTGACACAGAAGTTGTCCGCTTAAAGGAGTGTTAAGGCTATAATGAGGCCAATCGCGCTGCTTAGCAATCGAGAGGTGGATATGGGCTGTTGTGATAACAATGAGTGTAGTGACAAGTCGGCAAAACGTAAGTCAATTCCGTGGCTGGCTTTGGTGATTGGTGTTTTAGTGCTGCTGAGCCTGTATTACTGGCAGTAAAGTTGGCTTACCCGTATCACGAATCGATAAAAAGGCAGCCGATCGGCTGCCTTAGTTATCTATAGCGGGTTATCTACAGTTATTTATAGATTTAGCCATCTATGGTGTATGGCTTAAGCCTGCGCGGCTAGGATTGCAAAGCTGCGATCGGCTGCTTCCAGCGTAGCGGCAATTTCTCTGCTGCCATGTGCCAATGAGGTAAAGCTTGCTTCAAAGGCAGAAGGGGCGAGGTAAACGCCATGCTCTAACATCAAATGGAAGAAGCGTTTGAAACGTTCCACATCGCAACGGGCCACGTCTTCATAGCAGGTTACTTGCTTCTGCTCGGTAAAGAAGAAGCCAAACATGCCACCGACTTGATGGACTAACAGCGGAATGCCGTGTTGATCAGCCAGTGATTTGAAACCATCCGCCAGTTGTTTGGTGATTTCAGCGAGGCGTTTTTCATTGCCTTCTTCACGCAGCAGATTAAGGCACGCATAACCAGCGGCCATCGCAATCGGGTTACCCGATAGGGTTCCAGCTTGGTAAACCGGGCCCGTTGGCGCAATGTACTGCATGATTTCACGTCGACCACCAAACGCACCGACGGGCATTCCGCCACCAATCACTTTACCTAATGTGGTTAAGTCGGGCTTGATGTTGTAATAAGCCTGCGCACCGCCTAGTGCCACGCGAAAACCAGTCATTACTTCATCAAAAATCAGTAGTGCGCCGTGTTGGTCACAAATCTCGCGCAGCCCTTGATGGAAACCTTCCACAGGTGGGATACAGTTCATATTACCCGCTACAGGCTCAACAATAATACAGGCGATTTCACCGGGATTGGCGGCGAAAAGCTGGCGTACGGAGTCTAAATCGTTAAAACGAGCGGTTAAAGTATGCTTAGCAAAATCTTCTGGAACACCGGGAGAGCTTGGTTGACCCAAGGTCAGCGCACCAGATCCGGCTTTGACTAATAAGCTATCGGCATGGCCGTGGTAACAACCTTCAAACTTGATGATTTTGTCGCGGCCGGTGTAACCCCGCGCGAGGCGAATCGCACTCATGGTCGCTTCCGTACCTGAGTTAACCATGCGCAGTTGTTCCATCGATGGCACTAACTCAGAGACTAATTCTGCCATGGTGATTTCCATGGCGGTTGGTGCGCCAAAACTTAAACCGCGCTGCGCCGCTTGCATCACCGCATCACGGATCGCGGCATGGTTATGGCCAAGGATCATCGGTCCCCATGAACCAACATAATCAATATAGGCTTTGCCATCGGCATCAAAAATCAGCGCGCCGTCAGCTCGTTCAATGAAAATTGGCGAACCACCAACTCCGTTAAAGGCACGCACTGGCGAGTTTACTCCGCCAGGAATGGTGGTTTGTGCCTTTTGATATAACTCGGCGGATTTGGTCATGTTATTTTCCTCTTATGATCAATAGGACCAATTTGGGGGGCATTGTACGCCTATGCTCCATAGGGTGAAATATTTTCGCTACATTTTTACCGAAGTTGTCGATCAATCATCGCAAGTCTACTTGTCATGCAGCGATTTCCGTCAGCAAATCCATTTCGATTAAGGCTAATACTTGAACGCTTAACTCAGGTATTAGATAATCGCGCCATTATTACTATGAGATGTGTGGCGCACCCTTGACGGGTTAGCGTGGCACGTTGCACGAATGAGAGGTCATCGTGAGCGAAGTTACTATTCCATTATCCTTTTCTGACGCGGCAGCAAGCCGGGTCAAGGCATTGATTGCTGAAGAAGAAAATCCATCGCTAATGCTGCGTGTTTACATTACTGGTGGCGGTTGTAGCGGTTTCCAGTACGGTTTTACTTTTGATGAAACGATCAATGAAGGCGATACCACGATTGATAACAGTGGTGTGATCTTGGTGGTTGATCCGATGAGTTTGCAGTATTTGATTGGTGGGGTGGTTGACTATACTGAAGGGCTGGAAGGGTCGAGATTTTTCGTCAATAACCCAAATGCCACCACTACCTGTGGCTGTGGTGCATCATTTAGCGTTTAATTGTGCGCGCTATCGAGCCTCAATATGACTAACAACGAAGAGGGCCAGTCGTGTTTTGACTGGCCCTCTTTTTATCGATGGTTTCAATGCTACTGCTTGGCATACAGCAACTGGCTGTAGCGTTCGAGTTTGGCCATGCGCTGCTTGGCATTGGCAATAAAGGTCTCTTTGGCTTTGCCTTTCAGTGATTGAGCCTGCGGTAACTCGACCGTTCTTGGGTTTTTGTGTACGCCGTTGACCAAAAATTCATAATGCAAATGCGGCCCTGTGACGCGACCAGTGCCACCTAAAGTACCAATCGTTTGATTTTGTTTGACTCGTTGACCGGTTTTCACCATACGTCGTTGTAAGTGCAGGTATTTGGTCAGGTAAGTGCTGTTATGCCGAATATAAACATAGTTACCGTTAAATTGGTTGTAGCTCGATTTTTCCACCACGCCATCCCCCGCGGCCCAAATTGGGGTACCAACCGGAGCCACATAGTCGGTACCACGGTGCGCAGCGACTTGGCCAGTGACCGGATGCAAACGCCGCGGATTAAAATTCGATGAGACACGGCGAAAATCAACCGGTGAGCGCAAAAAGGCTTTTTTCATCGCACGACCATCTTGGTCGTAATAGTTACCCGTGTTGTCATCCAAAATGGTGGTAAAGGTTGTGCCTTGGTTGGTAAAGGTGGCAGCAATAATATTGCCGCGTCCAATCACGCTACCCTCAACAATTTTTTCTTGATAGAGCAATTTGAAGTGATCACCAGCGCGAATATCGAGTGCAAAATCGATATCCCAGCCAAACAGATTGGCCAACTCCATAATTTGGTTGGCACTTAATCCCGCAGATACGCCCGCATTCCAGAAATTAGAGGTGATTTCTGCTTCGGCATAGTTGAGTTGGAAAAACACCTCTTTCTTATCAAATTCGGAGCTGAAACCCGAATCTGAACGCGTCACCACAAAGCTTTCGTAAGGGCTAATGGTACGTTTGAGTTGCACCAACTGATCATTTTCATCAAAACCGAATTTCAATTCATCCTTCGGCATGAGTCTAGATAATTGACTATTGATATCACTGTTGCTTGAGGTTAGCTCATGCAGCAAACGTGACGAGAGTCCAGCGCGTTGAAATAGTACTGCGGCACTTTCGCCATTGCGGACTTGGTGCGTTTCCCAGCGCAGCATCGCGGTTGAGATCGGCGTCTCTTGCTCTAGGTTAGCAAACAGTTGGTTATCGAGCTCTATCGGGTAATGACGCCCAACTTCTAATTGACTGTTCGATTGACGTAAGCCATCAGAGTTGGGCAGAAAAAACACCGCGAATACGATGATGGCGCTAAATGCGGTGATTAACACGCGGTGTAGCCAAGGCAGACGATTGAAAAGAGAAAGCATATTCAGTTCAAATTCATTTAATTATTAACAAAATCGCTGCCCGCTAGTCTAACTGGTTTCAAAATGCATCGCTATTCAAGTAAGATGTCCCACTAGCATATTTTTGCCAAATCTGTGGGAGTGAACAAGAATGGCGAGTATTGAAGCGGCTTTGGCTGAGATTAAACGTGGTGTTGAAGAGCTGATCCCAGAAGAAGAGCTGATGGCTAAGCTCAAAGAAAATCGTCCACTACGCATTAAATTGGGCGCGGATCCAACGGCTCCGGATATTCACTTAGGTCATACGGTTATCCTCAATAAGCTGCGTACTTTCCAGGATTTAGGCCATGATGTGACGTTTCTGATTGGTGATTTTACCGGTATGGTTGGTGATCCGACTGGTAAAAATACCACTCGTCCACCGCTGACCCGCGAAGATGTATTGCGCAATGCGGAAACCTATAAGCAGCAAGTGTTTAAGATCCTTGATCCAGCAAAAACCAAAATTCAATTCAATTCAGAATGGTTATCGCAGCTCGGCGCTGAAGGGATGATCCGACTCGCTTCGAATCAAACGGTAGCACGTATGCTGGAACGGGATGATTTTAAAAAGCGCTACCACAATGGCCAGCCGATTGCGATTCATGAGTTTATGTATCCTTTGCTACAAGGTTATGACTCAGTGGCGATGGAAACTGATGTCGAGCTTGGCGGTACCGATCAGAAGTTCAACCTGCTGATGGGACGCGAGTTGCAAAAATCCCATGGTCAAAAACCACAAGTGGTATTGATGATGCCGCTGCTGGTTGGGCTGGATGGCGAGAAAAAAATGTCGAAGTCCGCGCACAACTATATTGGGGTGAGCGAAGCGCCGAGCGAAATGTTTGGCAAAATCATGTCGATCTCTGATGATCTGATGTGGAGTTACTACGAACTACTCTCTTTCCGTCCGTTAGAGCAAATTGCTCAGTTCAAAGCGGATGTGACGCAAGGCACCAACCCGCGTGATATTAAGATCCTACTCGCGAAAGAGATCATTGCCCGTTTCCATAGCGAAGCGGATGCTGAGGCGGCAGAGCAAGAATTCATCAATCGTTTCCAAAAAGGCGCGATGCCAGAGGAAATGCCAGAGTTTAGTTTTGCGACTGGGATTGCGATCTCTAATCTGCTTAAAGAGGCGGGGCTAGTGGCTTCTACCTCGGATGCGCTGCGTATGATCAAGCAAGGTGCCGTGAAGCAAGACGGTGAGAAGCTCGAAGATGCCAAATTAGTCCCTGCTTGTGGCACTGCGGTTTACCAAGTGGGTAAGCGCAAGTTTGCCCGTGTGACCATTCAGTAATATAAGTATTCAGTAATATGACCATTGAGTTGTAGTCAGCTACTTGCTTACATCGAAAAAAGCGCCAATCGGCGCTTTTTTTATCGCCGCCGTTTGAGTGGCTAAGCCCATTGATTAAGCCCATTGATTAAGTTTACTGACTAAGCTAGCGCGCCTTGAGCACTGTAGTGGTCACACGGTGAGTCAGTTCAGCTTTATGGCGTATTGGCCGGTGAGCGATCCCACTCAATCAGCTGTTGGTAAAGCTCGCTTTCAAATTGCACAATCGGCGCTTCCACTGCCACGCTGGGTTTAGCGGGGGGCGGAAAATAATCCGTGACAAATTGAACAAACAGAGTGGTTGGACGCTGCTGTTGATCGACGATAAAGCCAGCCATGTTATAGGTGCCATACAGCGAACCACTTTTGGCTTTAATTTGACCGCTGACGAGTGGGCTACGCATACTGCGTCGATATTGCAAGGTGCCAGATTGCCCAGCGCTAGGCAGCATAGCAATCAAACCAAGTTCGGCATCGTGTTGATAAATATAGCGCAGAGTCTCTAGCATCACTTGTGGTCGGATCCGGTTATTGCGCGACAGACCTGAGCCATCTGCCAACGGGCTATCTTGTAAGTCAATCCCGGCTCTGGAATACAAGATCTGTTTAATCGCTTGCGTGCCGTTGGCAAAACTGCCTGGTTGCAGATAAAAATGCTGACCTAAAGTTTTGGTTAAGCTATCGGCAATCAAGTTGTCGGATTTTTGCAGCATAATGGGCAATAATTCAGCCAGAGGCGCGGATTGATGTTGTGCCACGCCTTCAAATGGTGCAAATGGCGGAGTGCCAATCTTAACTTGGCCTTTGAGCTTAATATTTAACTGCCCCAGTAGGCGATACACGATGCGCTGGGTATACAGACCCGTATCTTGTACCGCTAATTTCAAGGCTAATGGTTTATCGCGCTGCACTAAACAGCCGGCTAATTGATAGTGGTTTTCAGGGCTAGTGGTGAGCTCTAAATCGCAGCGTAGGCTTTCTTGCTGCGCTTGGCTGACACTGATGGTTTGTGACTGCACATGCACAGGATGGTGCTCCGGTACATAGACTCGGGTTTTGCCTTGCGGCTCTGTATAAATCGAGGCTTGAATGCAGTTGCTGTCTAAATTGATCGCACTGACTGGAGCACTATAGCAGACGCCGAGAATGTCCCACGGCCAGCCAACCGCACGTTGATAGCCGCTAAATGCGCTATCATCCAGCCATAAATCACCTTCGATCTGCCCGCCACTGTGCGCTTTAAGCTGCTTGAGTAGCGCATTAATATCGGCGCTGGTCAGGGTTGGATCTCCGGCAAAGCGAATCGCCCAATCTTGTTTCGCGCGCAGCAGTTCGGTACTAAAGCGAAACTCATCGCCCAATTCCAGCTTGGCCGCCAGTGCGGTTAATATTTTAAGGGTGCTGGCGGGCGGATAATATCCGTCGGCGTTGAGCGCAAGCGTGGGTTGCGTAGCGTGAATTGGCTCAATCAGTAGCGCATAACGTGTACCAGCCGGAAGCTTATGGACTGCGCCACTCAACGGGTTTTGCGCGCGTAGTGGTGTACCGCCAAGCAGTAAACTGAGCAGCAGTAGCCTAATTGAGATAACGCGCCAACCCATAACTCAAACTTCCAAGCACCATTGAATTTGCAGTATAGCCAGATAAAAAAACGCCTGCTAGTAAGCAGGCGTTAAGCATGTGACCTTAAGTCAACAATTAGAAGTCGTAACGTAGGCCGATTGCCAGTTCGTCTTCTGCTTTAGTTTTACCTACTTTATCTGAGTCTAGCAGATTGAAGTTGTAAGAAATGTAAGAGCGGAAGTTTGGCTTGAAGAAGTAAGTTGCGTCGATAGCAAAGTTATCTGTTGAAGTTTTGCTATCTGTTTCTGCATTATTATAGGTAGTTGTAAATTTAGCTTGACCTAATTTATAAGCCGCTGCTAATTCATAGCCAGTTTTATCCACGACTTTTAGATTTGGCTCTTCACCAACAACAACTTCACCATCAACAAAAGCTCCCGCGAAGTAGAAATCAGCAATTGCGTAAGAAGCTGCCAGCATATATTGGTTAGCTTGATCTTGGTCTGCATAACCGGCACCGATATTTAAGCCAGTGTCACCGAACGCGTAGATTGCGGATAGAGAGTAGCCATCTTGGCCATTGTCAATAAATTTATCATTAGAAACGCCAGAAACGAATGTGCCTTCTGCATCTCGATCGGCAAAACGATAGCTCGCTTTGATACTCAGATCAGCAAATTGACCTTTATACGCCAGCATATTGTCTGTGCGATCTGCAACGGCAATTTTGTAGGCTGCTGAGTTACCGTGGTAAGCCATGATATCGGTAAAGTCAGTGATCACACCCAGTGCGCCATCGTTTTTACCGTAAGTCACTTCACCAAATGTGCCGCCGATACCGGCATAGGTATAACGGTTATCTAGTTCTGAACCATCTTTTACTGAATCGTCAGTAGTGAATTCACCTTCGTAGAAACCGACACCGTACAGGCTGTCGTTGATCGCCACTTTACCTAGGAAGTTTAGACGTACGCGAGTTTTGTCTTCCGCTTTACCATCTTGCACAGACAGACGCGCTTCAGCTCGGCCGCCCATGTTCAAAGAGGTACCATCTTGATTGTAGAGTTCGCTAGCGTTTACACCGGTAGCCACTGCAGCAGCTGAAACAGCAAGAGCAATAAGAGTCTTGTTCATATTATTAAGTCCTAATTTATTGTCCATAAATTTGATTTTTATACGACGTAAGCCACGTCACACGAAATTGACTCATCATCAAGCAGGACCAATCTGCGGTATGGGGGTACATAACCACACAGTCTAGCGAAATTGATGTTGTCGCCGATTTCGTGGTTGTTTTTTTACTCCCAAAGTTCCGCTATTGGTTAGTAAAATGATATAAATCAGACTTATGAACACTGTTTTATTGTTGGTAAAAAAATATCAAGATGATGTTTTTATTAATTTTTTATTAAATTTTGTTGTTCAAAAAAAATATTGTTTTAGCGGTGTTTTTTATTTTTTTTTATCAGATTTGAGTAAATTGACGACAATTCAACTGTGTGGACGATCACAGATAAAATGGTCAAATCACCATTGGCGTAAATTCGCCTCGCAAATCTTGAATTTGGATGATTTCACTCTTAACTTTGTTTACACTTTCGGGTAATCCAAATGGTTCAACCCTGACCTGACTCGCTTTAGGATGTTGGGGATGTTTTTTATTGTCCAAAGCAACACTTTGGCGCAGAGGTAGATGATGGAAAAAGTTCCAATGACATTGCGTGGCGAACAACTGCTACGTGAAGAGCTTGATCGGCTATTAAAGCTGAGACCGAAAATTACGCAAGCGATTGCCGAAGCTCGCGAGCTTGGTGATCTGAAAGAGAATGCGGAATACCATGCCGCTCGCGAAGAGCAGGGGATCTGTGAAGCGCAAATTCGTGATATCGAATATAAGCTATCGGTAGCGCAAGTGATCGATGTGACCAAAATGGACAACAGTGGCAAAGTGATTTTTGGTGCCACGGTTACTGTGATTGATGTCGATAGTGACGAAGAGAAAACTTACCAAATCGTTGGTGATGATGAAGCCGATATCAAATCAGGCCGTATTTCGGTTAACTCACCGATTGCTCGTGGTTTGATTGGCAAGTTTGAAGGCGATGAAGTGGCGATTGCGACTCCAGGTGGCGATAAGCTGTTGGAAATTGATCGCGTTGAGTATCGTTAATTCGATGCCCAATAAGGAAAAAGGTCGCGATTGCGACCTTTTTTGTGGATCCTGCGGCTAATTTATTTGCGCGGTAATTCGATTTTACGTTGCGGTGATTGGCGATAAAGTACCAATACTTTACCAATCACTTGTACTTTTTCGGCACCAGTTTCGCGAACAATAGCATCAACAATCAATAGTTTAGTTTCACGATCTTCTGAAACCACTTTGATTTTAATCAGTTCGTGGTGATCAAGCGCAATTTCGATTTCCGCCAGCACAGCTTCTGTTAATCCGTTTGCGCCCATTAACACAACGGGTTTTAAGTTGTGTGCCAAGCCTTTCAGATGCTGTTTTTGTTTGTTGCTTAGGTTCATTACGCGGCCAAATTTATTTAATATTAGGGTTGAAAACCGTCATTTTAGCGCCATCTATTCGAGAAGACTATATTTTCTACCATACTTTCTCAGATCGTGGTGACTTAGTTAGGAATATAATGAGTAAACAGAAACACTCAGCCAGCTCAACTCGCTGGTTAAAAGAGCATTTTGATGACAAGTACGCTAACGAGGCGAGAAAAAAAGGTTATCGTTCACGTGCGATCTTCAAAATAGAAGAGATCCAAAACAAAGATAAACTGCTTAAACCCGGCATGACGGTGGTCGATCTAGGTGCCGCACCGGGGGGCTGGTCGCAGTTTTCTGCCAAAGTGGTTGGCGAGAGTGGGCGGGTGATCGCCTGTGACCTGCTACCGATGCAGTCGATTGCTGGCGTCTCTTTTCTACAAGGGGATTTTCGGGAAGAAGCGGTATTGAATGCCTTACTTGAGCGCATTCAGCCAGACATGGTGGATGTGGTGATGTCGGATATGGCGCCGAATATGGCTGGCAATCTATCAGTTGATCAACCGCGCGCGATGTATCTGGTTGAGCTTGCACTGGATATGTGTCGACAAGTTCTGGCTCCCGATGGTAGTTTTGTGGTGAAAGTGTTCCAAGGCGAGGGTTTTGATGACTATGTCAAGGCCGTGCGCGATCTGTTTAAAGTGGTGAAAATTCGTAAACCCGATTCCTCACGAGCCCGTTCACGAGAAGTTTTTATCGTGGCGACTGGTTACAAAGGTTAACTATTTCACCCTTGGGTGTCCAAGTAGAGTCTATAGCCGCTAGTGATAAACTGTAGTACCCTATTTTTCAATTACAATTAGTTATCGAGAGGCTTACACCTTGAGTGACATGGCAAAAAATTTAATTCTGTGGCTGGTGATTGCGGTCGTTTTAATGTCGGTATTCCAGAGCTTCGGCCCGAGTGAAAACAGTGGCAGAGCGGTTGACTACACCACCTTCGTAAAAGAAGTGGGTCAAGGCCAGATTCAGGAAGCACAATTCAACAACGGTGAAATTACTTTCATGCGTCGTGGTGGTGGTAGCCGTTATGTAACTTACATGCCGGTTTATGATCAAAAGCTGCTCGATGACTTGATTAATCAAGACGTTAAAGTACAAGGCACGCCTCCAGAAGAGCAAAGCTTACTCGGTACCATCTTTATCTCATGGTTCCCGATGATTCTGCTGATTGGGGTGTGGATCTTCTTTATGCGTCAAATGCAAGGCGGCGGCGGTAAAGGCGCCATGTCGTTTGGCAAAAGTAAAGCACGCATGATGAGTGAAGAGCAGATCAAAACCACCTTTAATGATGTGGCTGGCTGTGATGAAGCTAAAGAAGATGTGAAAGAGCTGGTCGATTACCTGCGTGATCCTAGCCGCTTCCAAAAACTCGGTGGTAAAATTCCAACTGGGGTTCTGATGGTGGGACCTCCTGGTACTGGTAAAACACTGCTAGCCAAAGCGATTGCCGGTGAAGCAAAAGTACCGTTCTTTACTATTTCCGGCTCTGATTTCGTTGAAATGTTTGTCGGTGTCGGTGCATCGCGTGTGCGTGATATGTTTGAACAAGCCAAGAAAGCCTCACCGTGTATCATCTTTATTGATGAAATCGATGCGGTCGGCCGTCAACGTGGCGCGGGTGTCGGTGGTGGTCATGATGAACGTGAACAAACCCTCAACCAAATGCTGGTTGAAATGGATGGTTTCGAAGGTAATGAAGGCATCATCGTGATTGCGGCTACCAACCGTCCAGATGTACTTGACCCTGCTCTATTGCGTCCGGGACGTTTCGACCGTCAAGTGGTGGTCGGATTGCCGGATGTGCGTGGCCGTGAACAGATCCTTAAAGTGCATATGCGTAAAGTGCCTTTGGCCGATGATGTACAGCCTGCATTGATTGCGCGTGGTACTCCTGGTTTCTCTGGTGCTGATTTGGCTAACCTAGTTAACGAAGCCGCACTGTTTGCCGCTCGCGGTGATAAACGTAACGTGTCGATGGTTGAGTTTGAACTGGCGAAAGACAAAATCATGATGGGTGCCGAGCGCCGTTCGATGGTGATGTCGGAAGAAGTCAAAGAGTCTACCGCTTATCATGAAGCCGGTCATGCGGTGGTTGGTCGTTTAGTACCCGAACATGATCCAGTGTATAAAGTGTCGATCATTCCTCGTGGCCGAGCGCTAGGGGTGACCATGTATCTGCCGGAGCAAGATCGCGTCAGCATGTCGAAGCAGCATCTGGAATCGATGATCTCTAGCCTATATGGTGGCCGTCTTGCTGAAGAGCTGATCTACGGCAAAGATAAAGTGTCAACCGGGGCTTCGAATGATATTGAACGTGCCACTGAAATTGCACGCAAAATGGTGACCCAGTGGGGCTTCTCGGAAAAACTTGGCCCGATGCTATATGCCGAAGATGAAGGTGAAGTGTTCCTTGGTCGTAGCGTGACTCAGACTAAGCATATGTCGGATGACACGGCTAAGTTGATTGATGATGAAATTCGTATTTTGATCGACCGCAACTATGAACGTGCACGTCAAATCATTAGCGATAACATGGACATCATGCATGCGATGAAAGATGCGTTGATGAAATATGAAACCATCGATGCTGGTCAAATTGATGACTTGATGGCTCGTAAAGCGGTGATCCGTGAACCTGCGGGTTGGGGCGATCACGCTAAAGCGGCTACTGAAGTCAAGGCAGCACCCGCTGCGGCAAGTGATTCAGATAGCGCAGCTCCGGAAGAATCGGTCGATCCTCAACCGGATGCTAGCGCATCGAGTGATAACAAAGACGCACAATAAACGCGCTGTTAATCCTAAACCCCGACTTGTTCGGGGTTTTGTGTTTGCAAGGGAGGGAAAATTTATCCATATGAAAATTAGCTATGCCAATAAGCAGCTTGATCTGCACTCTCCAGTCGTGATGGGGATTTTAAATACCACGCCAGACTCTTTTTCTGACGGCGGATGTTATGTGGATCTCGACCTCGCGCTGACTCGCGCACAGCAGATGATCAACGCGGGGGCGGCGATCATTGATATTGGCGGTGAGTCGACTCGCCCTGGTGCGCCAGAAGTCACCTTAGCTGATGAATTGCAGCGCGTGATCCCGTTGGTGCAAGCGATCCGTGCGCAAGACTCACAAGTGTGGATCTCGATTGATACCAGTAAAGCGGAAGTTATGCGCCAAGCTATCGCTGCCGGTGCCGACTTGATTAATGATATTCGTGCCTTACAGGAGCCGCAGGCGTTAGAGGTTGTGGCGCAAGCACAAGTGCCAGTGTGCATTATGCATATGCAAGGCCAACCGCGCACCATGCAACAAGATCCGCACTATCACCATTTGATTGAAGAGGTTAGTCAATTTCTGGCTGAGCGGATTGCTATCTGTGAAGCGAGTGGTATTAAGCGTGAGAATATTATCTTAGATCCCGGTTTTGGCTTTGGAAAATCGATCCAACACAATTATCATTTGCTCGCTCACCTAGAGCATTTTCATCGTTTCGGATTGCCGGTTTTGGCGGGAATGTCCCGTAAATCAATGATCTTTAAAACGCTGAATAAGCAACCTGCAGAGTGTGTCGCAGGGAGCGTCGCGTGTGCGACCCTTGCCGCACAGAAAGGGGCGCAAATCATTCGGGTACATGATGTTGAAGCAACAATTGACGCACTGAAAATGGTGCAGATGATGCACAGCAATCAGTAAAAATAATAAATTAAAGGGAACGCAAATGTCTGATAAAAGACGTTATTTTGGCACTGATGGGGTGCGTGGCAAAGTTGGCCAGTACCCGATTACACCTGATTTTGTACTTAAGCTTGGCTGGGCGGCTGGACGTGTTTTGGCAAAACAAGGCACCAAAAAAGTCATCATAGGTAAAGATACGCGGATTTCTGGCTATATGCTGGAGTCGGCCTTGGAAGCGGGGCTGGCAGCGGCGGGATTAAAAGCCACCTTTACCGGACCAATGCCGACCCCTGCGGTTGCGTATCTGACTCAAACTTTCCGCGCTGAAGCGGGGATCGTCATTTCGGCATCGCATAATCCTTATTATGACAACGGGATTAAATTCTTCTCTTATCAAGGCACCAAACTGCCGGATGAGATTGAATTAGCGATTGAAGCCGAGATGGATAAAGAGATTGAATGTGTTGAATCGGCTGAGTTGGGTAAAGCGACTCGCATGGTGGATGCCGCGGGGCGCTATATCGAATTTTGTAAAAGCACCTTTCCTTCTCAACTCAGTTTGTCGGGATTGAAAGTGGTGGTTGATTGCGCGCATGGTGCAACCTACCACATTGCACCGAATGTGTTCCGCGAGCTGGGTGCTGAGGTGATTGCGATTGGTGTTGAGCCGAATGGCTTAAATATCAATGATCAAGTCGGTGCCACTGATGTGCGTGCTTTGCAACAACGGGTGGTCGCAGAGCAAGCGGATCTTGGCCTTGCTTTTGATGGGGATGGCGATCGCATCATTATGGTTGACCATCTGGGTAATAAAGTCGATGGTGACCAAATTGCCTACATCATTGCGCGCGATGCATTGCGCCGTGGTGAACTCAAAGGTGGCGTGGTCGGAACCCTAATGACCAACCTTGGGATGGAAAATGGCTTAAAACAGCTCGGTATTCCGTTTGTGCGTGCTGCGGTCGGTGATCGCTACGTGATGGAAAAACTGCTCGAAAAAGGCTGGAAAATTGGCGCAGAAAATTCAGGTCATGTGATTTTACTGGATAAAGTCACCACTGGAGATGCAATTGTGGCTGGCTTGCAAGTGCTCGCTTCGGTCGTCGGCAGTGAAATGACCCTGCATGATCTTGCCAAAGGTATGACACTTTACCCACAAGTGCTGGAAAATGTTCGTTTTGCTGGTGACAATAACCCGCTGCAAGCCTCTGCCGTTAAAGCGGTGGTTGCGCAAGTTGAAGCGGAACTCGGTTCGAAAGGGCGTGTGTTACTGCGTAAATCGGGCACAGAACCGCTACTGCGCGTGATGGTAGAAGGTGAAGATGCCGAGTTGGTGCAACAATCTGCTCTGAAAATTGCCCAAGCGGTCAAGGATAACTGCTAAGCAGGATGGATTGGTGATGATTCCTAGCCGATTGATTTTGCGCTAGGAATTATCGCAATGCTTAAAAAATCGCGCTTGTGCGAGTTTTTTAAGCGATCAAAGCGAAAAGTGATTTTTTTAGAAAATTCCGCTTGTCAGCTCCAGAACCATTGGGTAGTATTGCGTCCGCTTTCGGAGAGAAAGGTCGCTGGCTTTGTTCGAATCGTCAATGATAAGAATGGCGCTAGCTCAACAAATATGAACATAGGTGGAAGTAATGTTTACAGTTCTACTTGTGATTTACCTGTTGGCAGCGGTTGCTATTATTGGCCTAGTGTTGATTCAGCAAGGTAAAGGCGCAGATATGGGAGCCTCATTCGGTGCCGGCGCGTCAAACACTGTGTTTGGTGCTGGTGGCTCAGGTAACTTCCTAACCCGAATGACTGCAATTTTTGCAACAGTATTCTTTGTTATTAGTTTGGTGCTGGGCAATATGTCTACGCATAAAACTGAATCACAATGGGTTGACCCGTCACAAGGTCAAGTGATTCAACAAACTAGTGATACAGTGAGTGAAGCGCCTGCTAAGAGCAGTGACGAAATTCCTCACTAAGCTGTCAGTAATACGATAGCGCAAGATATGCCGAGATGGTGAAATTGGTAGACACACTAGCATGAGGTGCTAGCGCCTTAGGTGTGAGGGTTCGAGTCCCTCTCTCGGCACCATATTTACAAACTTGTAAATCACCTTGTTGAGCGTATAATGCTCGCAAGTCGGACGCGGGGTGGAGCAGCTTGGTAGCTCGTCGGGCTCATAACCCGAAGGTCGTTGGTTCAAATCCAGCCCCCGCAACCATCTCTCTTTAGCTAGAGAGACAAGTTTGGCAGTGTTAACCTCACTGCAGTTGAGAAGCGATTCTCAATTTATCAGGGTCCAGCAATAAAAAACCCCGACTTAATCGGGGTTTTTTATTATCTGAATTTCCTTTTCGGGAAGATTTGGATGTTTGCTTGGAATTTAAATTGGGCTCTCAGCCCTTTTTTTGTTTCTGGAGTGGTTTAGATGACGGGTTTAGAAAGACAACTTACTGAAATGCTTGAAGCTCCGGTAGTTGCTGCTGGTTATGAGTTGGTCGGATTAGAGTTCGTACGTGCGGGAGAACACTCCACACTGCGTCTTTTTATCGATCATGCCAACGGTATCAACGTGGATGACTGTGCGGCAGTGAGTCACCAGGTGAGTGCCGTTTTGGATGTTGAAGATCCGATTTCGGTCGTTTACTACCTCGAAGTCTCTTCACCGGGTCTGGAAAGACCACTCTTTAAAGCAGCACATTATGAGCAGTTTATTGGTCACGAGGTCAGCATCGTTTTGAAGATGGCTGTTGGCAACCGTCGCAAGTGGAAAGGTGTTATCCAATCAATTGATGGAGAGACTGTTTCTGTGCTGGTTGATGGGCAAGCGGAAGAGTTTGCTCTCAGCAACATTTCAAAAGCTAACCTGATCCCTAAATTTTAAGTCTTTGAGGCTAGAACAATGAGTAAAGAAATTTTAGCGGTAGTTGAGGCGGTTTCTAACGAGAAAGCGGTACCTCGTGAGCGTATTTTTGAAGCGCTAGAAACTGCGTTAGCGACTTCAACTAAAAAGAAGTATGAAATTGAGGTCGATGTACGTGTTGCTATCGATCGTAAAACGGGTGCCTTCGAAACTTTCCGTCGTTGGTTAGTAGTCGAAAACGTTGAGAACCCAACCAAAGAGATCTCATTTGACGCGGCAAGCTATGATGATGAATCAGTACAATTGGGTGATTACATTGAAGATGAAATTCAATCAGTAACCTTCGACCGTATTACCACTCAAACCGCTAAACAAGTGATCGTACAAAAAGTACGTGAAGCTGAGCGGGCACAGATTGTTGAGCAATTCATTGATAACGAAGGTGAGTTGGTTACCGGTGTGGTGAAAAAAGTGAACCGTGAAACGGTGATCTTGGATCTTGGTAACAATGCTGAAGCCGTGATCCTGCGTGAAGACCAACTGCCGCGTGAAAACTTCCGCGCTGGTGACCGCGTGCGTGGTTTGCTGTTTAAAGTGGCTCCAGAAGCGCGTGGTTTCCAACTGTTTATTACTCGTTCTAAGCCTGAAATGTTGACCGAGTTGTTCCGCGTTGAAGTGCCTGAAATCGGTGAAGAGCTGATTGAGCTGAAAGCGGCTGCGCGTGATCCTGGTTCGCGTGCCAAAATTGCAGTGAAAAGCAATGATAAACGTATTGACCCAGTGGGTGCTTGCGTTGGTATGCGTGGTGCGCGTGTACAAGCGGTTTCTGGTGAACTCGGTGGTGAGCGTATTGATATTGTGTTGTGGGACGATAACCCAGCGCAATTTGTCATTAATGCGATGGCACCTGCGGATGTAGCTTCAATCATTATGGATGAAGATACCCATTCAATGGATATCGCGGTGGAAGCCGATAATCTTGCACAAGCGATTGGTCGTAACGGACAAAACGTTCGTCTTGCTTCACAACTGACCGGTTGGGAACTGAACGTTATGACGGTTGCCGATCTGCAGAAGAAACACCAAGAAGAGTCAATGGCATCGATCGAAAACTTCATGAAGTATCTCGATATCGAGCAAGATTTTGCTGAGCTATTGGTTGAAGAGGGTTTCTCAACCCTAGAAGAAGTTGCTTACGTACCAATGAATGAGCTGTTAGATGTTGATGGCTTAGATGAAGATTTGGCTGAAGAGTTACGTAGCCGCGCTAAACAAGCGCTAACCACGCTTGCGCTTGCGCAAGAAGAATCGTTCGAAGGTCTTGAGCCAGCAGAAGATTTGCTAGCACTAGCAGGACTTGAGCGCGAAATGGCATTCAAACTGGCAGCGAAAGGTGTTGCGACACTAGAAGATCTCGCTGACCAAGGTGTGGATGATTTAGAAGGTATTGAAGGTCTAACTGAGCAACGTGCGGGTGAGCTGATTATGGCGGCTCGTAACATTTGTTGGTTCGGTGAAGACGCATAATTTCAGCAAGGGGAGGAAGCGGCATGACACAAATTACCGTTAAAGCACTGAGTGAAGAAATTGGTACACCAGTAGACCGCTTATTAGAGCAACTTGCTGATGCAGGAATGAACAAAGCCGTTGCCGATCATATCTCGGAAGATGAGAAGCAGAAGTTGCTGACTCATTTACGTAAAGAGCACGGTGACGCGACCGGCAGTGAGCCAACGCGTTTGACACTGCAGCGTAAAACCCGCAGCACACTAAGCGTAAGCGCAGGTGGCGGTAAAAGTAAGGATGTTCAGATCGAAGTGCGCAAGAAACGTACCTATGTTAAGCGCAGTTCTATTGAAGATGATGCGGCTCGTGAAGCGGAAGAAGCCGCAACGCGTGTCGCGGAAGAGCAAGCTATCCGTGAAGCGGAAGAAGCTGCACAACGCGCGGCAGCAGAAAAAGCCAAACGTGATGCAGAAGAAGCCGTTAAGCGCGAAGCTGAGGCCAAACGTGTTGCTGAAGAAAAAGCGAAGCGTGAATCGCAAGCTACCGCACAACCACGTTCTGACCAAGATAAATTGAAGCAAGAAGCAGCGCGCAAAGAAGTCGAGGCGTTAAAACGCCGCCAGGAAGAAGAAGCAAGACGTAAGGCCGAAGAGGAAAGTCGCCGTCAACTTGAAAAAGTACGCGAATTGGCTGAAAAGAATGGTGAGCGCTGGTCTGCTGAAAAAGAGACAGTAGGTGATATGCAAGAAAATACCGATTACCATGTAACCACTTCGCAATATGCTCGCGAAGCGGAAGATGCGGCAGATCTTCACGAAGAAGGTGCTCGTCGCCGTTCGACAAAAGCGAACAAGAGAAAGATGTCTTCGCGTGATGATAACCAAGAACGTGATTCTCGTCCTCGTGGTGGCAAAGCGGGTCGTAAAGGCCGCATCCATAAACCAATGTCTATGCAGCACGGTTTTGATAAAACGGCTGTAGTTGCTAAAGCAGATGTTGTGGTTGGCGAAACCATCATCGTTTCTGAACTGGCACAAAAAATGTCAGTAAAAGCAACTGAAGTGATTAAAATCATGATGAAGATGGGCGCCATGGCGACCATTAACCAAGTGATCGATCAGGAAACTGCACAACTGGTTGCTGAAGAAATGGGTCACAAGGTGGTGATTCGTAAAGAAAACGAATTAGAAGAAGCGGTTCTTTTGGATCGTGACGACAAGTTCGAAGAAGTTTCTCGCGCACCAGTGGTGACCATTATGGGCCACGTTGACCACGGTAAAACCTCAACACTGGACTACATTCGTCGTACCCACGTGGCCTCTGGTGAAGCGGGTGGTATTACCCAGCACATCGGTGCTTACCACGTAGAAACGCCGAATGGCATGATCACCTTCCTTGACACTCCTGGACACGCCGCGTTTACCGCCATGCGTGCTCGTGGTGCGAAAGCGACGGATATCGTTGTGCTAGTGGTTGCGGCAGACGATGGTGTAATGCCACAGACGGTTGAAGCGATCCAACACGCGAAAGCGGCGGGTGTACCGCTGATTGTTGCAGTGAACAAGATCGATAAAGAAGCGGCGAACCCAGATAACGTAAAAACCGAACTGGCGCAGTACAATGTTATGCCTGAAGAGTGGGGCGGCGATAACATGTTCGTCCACATCTCAGCGAAACAAGGTACCAACATTGAAGGCCTACTTGAAGCTATCCTGCTACAAGCTGAAGTTCTTGAACTGAAAGCGGTTGAGCAAGGTATGGCATCAGGTGTGGTGATCGAATCACGTCTTGATAAAGGCCGTGGCCCAGTGGCGACCGTTCTGGTTCAGTCTGGTACTCTGCATAAGGGTGACATTGTTCTGTGTGGTCAAGAGTATGGCCGCGTACGTGCAATGCGTGATGAAGTGGGCAATGAAGTTGAAAAAGCTGGCCCATCAATTCCTGTTGAGATCCTTGGTCTGTCTGGCGTACCTGCTGCCGGTGATGAAGCGACAGTGGTTCGTGACGAGCGTAAAGCGCGTGAAGTGGCTAACTACCGTGCTGGTAAGTTCCGCGAAGTGAAACTGGCTCGTCAGCAGAAATCTAAACTGGAGAACATGTTCTCCAACATGACTGCTGGTGATGTGGCTGAATTGAACATCGTTCTGAAAGCTGACGTACAAGGTTCGGTAGAAGCGATTTCTGATTCATTACGCAGACTTTCGACTGAAGAAGTGAAAGTGAACATCGTTGGTTCTGGTGTTGGTGGTATCACTGAAACAGATGCGGTGCTTGCGGCGGCTTCAAATGCGATCGTGGTAGGCTTTAACGTTCGTGCTGATGCTTCAGCGCGTCGTACCCTTGATTCTGAAAATATTGATCTGCGTTACTACTCAATCATTTACCAATTGATTGATGAAGTGAAACAGGCGATGAGCGGTATGCTTTCTCCTGAATTCAGACAAGAGATCATCGGTCTAGCTGAAGTTCGTGATGTGTTTAAGTCACCGAAACTAGGTGCGATTGCCGGCTGTATGGTTACCGAAGGTGTCATCAAACGTAATGCTCCGATCCGCGTACTACGTGATAACGTAGTCATTTACGAAGGTGAACTGGAATCTCTGCGTCGCTTCAAAGATGACGTGGCAGAAGTTAAGAATGGTTACGAGTGTGGTATCGGCGTTAAGAACTATAATGATGTTCGCGTGGGTGACCAAATCGAAGTCTTTGAGACTATCGAAGTAAAACGTACCATCGACTAATCAACTACTGTTGCATTAATCAAGGCAATGTTGGTTGTTGAATACACCATGGGGGGCTGGTCAAAACCATCCCCCCATTCTTTCTATTAGTGAGAATAGATATGCCGAAAGAATTTAGCCGCACTCAGCGTGTGGCACAGCAATTACAAAAAGAACTGGCGATGATCCTGCAACGTGAAGTGCGCGATTCTCGCTTGGGTATGGTGACCATTTCTGATGTGGAAGTATCACGCGATCTGGCTTATGCCAAAGTGTTTGTGACCTTCCTATGCATTGGTGAGCAGACGCCAGAATCTTGCCTAGCCGCGCTGCGTGAGCACGAAGTTGCAGTACGTATGCTCCTTGGTAAGCAGATCCGCCTACGTTTAACGCCAGAAATTCGTTTCTATTACGACAACACTTTGGTGGAAGGTATGCGCATGTCGAACCTTGTGACTGAAGTCGTGAATACTGACAAGCGTCGTATGCACGAAGCGGGTCGTGATGAGGACGAAGCGTAATGGCTCGTCGACGTAAAGGTCGGATTGTTCACGGGGTGATCTTGTTGGACAAACCGACTGGGATCTCTTCTAACGACGCTTTGCAAAAAGTTAAACGTCTCTATGGGGCAGAAAAAGCCGGTCATACTGGTGCGCTCGATCCATTAGCAACCGGAATGCTGCCGATTTGTCTTGGTGAAGCGACTAAGTTTTCGCAATTTCTGCTCGATTCCGATAAGCGTTATCGGGTGATCGCGAAACTGGGCGAACGCACCGACACTTCAGATTCTGATGGTCAAGTGGTGCAAACTCGCCCGGTTAATGTCGAGCGGGATACGCTGCTCGCGAGTATCGCCAAGTTTCGTGGTGAGACGGCTCAAGTGCCATCGATGTTCTCAGCCTTGAAACATCAAGGTCGTCCACTATACGAATATGCTCGTCAGGGCATTGAAGTGCCGCGTGAAGCGCGCAACATTACCGTGTATGAGATTGAGCTGCATCGTTTTGAAGGCGATGAAGTGGAGATGGAGGTGCACTGCTCGAAAGGGACTTATATCCGCACTATCGTTGATGATCTCGGTGAAATGCTCGGCTGTGGCGCACACGTGACTATGCTACGTCGGATCGGGGTCGCGAATTATCCGTATGCCAGAATGGTGACCTTAGAGCAACTGCAAGAGTGGGTTGAGCAAGCTCAGCGTGAAGAAAAAACCGTGGCAGAGGTGCTCGATCCGCTGTTATTGCCGATGGATACTGCAGTAGAGGCATTACCGGAAGTCAATGTGATTGCTGAGCTGATCCCGTTGGTGCAACATGGCCAAGCGGTACAGGTCGCTGGCGCGCCAACCGAAGGTATGGTGCGGATTACTGGCGGCGAGCATAAATTGTTTCTCGGGATTGGTGAAATTGACGATCATGGCCGAATTGCCCCGAAACGTTTAGTGGTGTACGGAGAATAATCCTTTCGCTGTGAAGCCATAGAAATTTGTGTTGTTGTCTGAACTTAAGTCTTCGCGATCTGACTCTAAATCGTTCTTATATCATTTCTTATGAAGTGGTAAAGAGAATAAAGATTAAATCAGGTTTTGATGACGTTTATAAATCTTCACTAAAATGACGATTGAAGCTAAGTTTCAATCGTCATTTCTCATTATTATTAATCTGGTTTTGATATCTTTAATGATATATATATTATTTGTATAAAGATACATGTAAATAATGCCATTGTTCAATCTTTATTATGTGTGTTATGGATTTCATGCTATTTAAAATTTTTATTCTTTAGGTTTTATTATTTATATTATATATATCTTGTATTATAAATGTCATTTCTACTTAATAAAAACACAATCAAATTTGGATAATGTAGTAAGCATGATGTGATTTCAATTAGGGAATAATAAACATGCTTAGCTTTAAAAAGGTTTCTTTAAGTATTGCTATTACGGCTGCATTGTTATCTGGGTGTAATAATGATAGTAAAGATACATATTTCAATGATTCTATTAAAATTGGTATAGTAACAGACACTCATTTATATGATGCTAGTATGGGTGCTGATATTGATGGAGAGTTCTTTCAATCTGCAATATCTAGTGATCGTAAAGCCTTTTTACAAAGCCAAGAATTGCTAGATAATGCAATTCAAGAAATGATTAATAATGATATTAAAGTTATTTTGGTTCCTGGTGACCTGACTAAAGATGGTGAGAGGATTAACCATAATAAAGTACGAGAAAGTCTGCAGTACGCTAAAGATAAAGGCATTAAAGTTTATGTGGTACCAGGTAACCACGATATGAATAATCCCTATGGATTTAAAGAGTCTTTGACGCAAACCCCGACTGCCAAAGGCGCTGTATATTTGGAAGGGAATGAGCATGGTATTGATCCTGGTACCATGGCGCCACACATGACTAATGCTACTGGTGAGCCTTTATTTATGGAAAATTGGGATGTTTTTTATCATGATTTTGGCTTCAGTGAAGCTGTCTCTCGTGATCCAAATTCTTTCTCATTTGTGGCAGAACCTATTGATGGGGTTCAAATTTTAGTCATTGATGCAATTACTTCCTCTATTAAAGATGTTCAGAAACACTGGCAAAGTGATAATTCTGATTATGGTAAAACGGGTGGTTCTTTGCTAACCCCTGAGCGTGCTGAAACTTTAGAGTGGATCCAGAATAGGGCGAGAGAAGCAAAAGCTCAGGGCAAGATTCTGCTTGCGATGAGCCATGCTGGAGTAGTTGAACACTTTCCCAGTAAGAGCGCATTAATTCCTGGTTATGTGATTGACGGTGAAAAAACTTCTTTTCATGATAATATCGATGTAACACCCTATACCGAAGAATTCACAAACATCTATACTGGTGAACAAAGCCAATCAATTTATACAAGCACTAGTGAATATGTATCAAAAATATTAGCTCAATCCGGTGTGAATATTGTTTTTACAGGCCATTTTCATGCCAATGATATTGCAAAACGTCAATATGAAGATGGTAGTTGGATTTATGATATTCAAACTGGGGCATCGGTAAGTTACCCTGCGCCTTATCGTTCAGTTCTCGTTGATATTAAAAATAAAACAATTACCACTGATGTCGATAATACCACGGTAATGGAATCTGTTCCTGATGCAGATTTGATTGGATTAGTCGATGGCCTCAGTGAAAATATTTTTGCTGCATTGGGGGTCGATGTGGATGGCCCACTGCTGGAGATCCTGGATAACTCGCTTACCAAGAAACCAGTCGCGCAAACTATGTTGGATGTTTATAAGCGTGAGGATATGTGCTCCGATTTAAGTACTGAAGAGTGTCAAAAACAGTTTGAAGAGGAGGTATTATCGGGATCTAATTTATCGTGGGATGATCTCTATGATACAACCCTTAGCCAGTTAATTGGTGCTGTGCTCAAGGCGCATTACCATGGCGATGAAGCTAATTCAGTGCAAATTGATCATAAGATGCGCTTTGTGTTGAACTGGGCCCGTGAATATGGTCAAAAACATAATATCAGTAAGCAAGTGTTTGCTGATGAAGTTTCTAATATCAATGAATTAGCGCTTTCTTACGAGTGGAATCCAAGTAAAGATTTCAGCAATCTACTTGGTGATAAAACGCTAGCTCCGATTTATGGTCTGCTTGGCACGGTTGGTGAAGGGATTATCTATGATCCTGTGCCTGATATTCATATTCAGATTGACTTGACTAACGGTAAATTTGAAAGCCTTAACTGATTATTCGCTTTTCCTTTCGATCCCCTCCGCTCATCTGATGATGAGCGGATATTTTATTTGTACAGCCAAAGTTTGCTAAAACGTGAGCGGTAAAATTCCTTACCCCCTTTTTAGTCTCTTGTTGCCTATCTTTATCTTCTGCTCACGGGGACTACTACCGTTGCCCTCGCATCGAGTGAGACATTCCGCTTGTGCGGTTCGGGAATCTTCCCTATAATTCGCGCTTCTCGTGTCGGCTGAATCAGAGATTGGCTGACACAAACTTAAACCTTAACTCTTTAGGAGAGAATTATGTCTCTGAATGCAGAAACTAAAGCAGCAATCGTTGCTGAATACGCACGTTGTGAAAATGACACTGGTTCACCAGAAGTACAAGTAGCTCTGCTGACTGCTTCTATCAACCACCTGCAAGGTCACTTCCAAGCACACAAAGGCGATCACCACAGCCGTCGTGGTCTGCTGCGTATGGTTTCAAGCCGTCGTAAGCTGCTGGACTACCTGAAAGGTAAAGATCTTTCTCGTTACCAAGATCTGATCAAACGTCTAGGCCTGCGTCGTTAATTCGTCGCTGTACTGCACAGTTTGTATAGAAAAGGGGCTTATGCCCCTTTTTTGCTGCCTAAATTCGCTATCTAATTAGCTATCCTTTCGCTAAGTAGTTTATACTAGCCGCCGTTCAGTCTATGTGGCTGAACAAGTTTGTGCTCACGGCATTACAGTCACCGCAGTCGACCAAAAGGTCGCGGCTATTAAAAACAGACTGCTCTCTCAAGAATATCCCTAAGTATCCAGTCTTTTTTTACTAGTCGCGATTAGTAGTGCTTTGAGTATTGATGATTTAATTTCAGGCAAGTCCTGAAGATAAGGAATACTCATGTTCGAAAAACCAGTAGTAAAAACGTTTCAGTACGGTAACCACACCGTTACTTTAGAAACGGGTGTTATGGCTCGCCAAGCAACCGCAGCCGTAATGGCCACCATGGATGACACTTCAGTGTTCGTCAGCGTGGTAGGTAAAAAAGAAGCGGTAGTCGGCCAAGACTTCTTCCCACTGACCGTAAACTACCAAGAGCGTACTTACGCGGCAGGTAAAATCCCAGGTGGTTTCTTCAAGCGTGAAGGTCGTCCATCGGAAGGTGAAACCCTGACTGCACGTCTGATTGACCGTCCAATTCGTCCTCTGTTCCCAGATGGTTTCACGAACGAAGTGCAAGTGATTGCAACCGTAGTATCAGTAAATCCAGATGTGCAACCAGATATGGTGGCGATGATCGGTACTTCTGCTGCGCTGGCGATTTCTGGTCTGCCATTCAATGGCCCAATCGGTGCGGCACGTGTTGGTCACATTGATGGTCAATTAGTGCTTAACCCAAGTGAAAAAGAGCTGAAGCAGTCTCGTCTGGATCTGGTGGTTGCGGGTACTGAAGGTGCGGTGCTGATGGTTGAATCAGAAGCACAGATCCTGAGCGAAGAAGAGATGCTGGCGGCTGTGGTATTTGGTCATGATCAACAGCAAGCCGTGATCAACGCGATCAATGAATTTGCCGCTGAAGTTGCGACTCCGGCATGGCAATGGACTGCACCAGCTGAAAACACTGAGCTGAAAGGCAAAGTGGCAGCTTTAGCTGAAGCGCGTCTGGTTGAAGCCTACCAAATCACTGAGAAAATGGCGCGTTATGATCGCATCCATACCATCAGTGCAGAAGTGACGGCGGCTCTGCTGGCTGAAAACGAAGCTTTAGATACTAAAGAAATTCACACCATTTTCCACGATCTGGAAAAAACCGTTGTTCGCCGCAGCATCATCGCGGGTAACCCACGTATTGATGGCCGTGAAAAAGACATGGTTCGTGCACTTGACGTTCGTACTGGTGTATTGCCACGTACTCACGGCTCTGCGCTGTTCACCCGTGGTGAAACTCAGGCGCTGGTGACCGCAACGTTGGGTACACAACGTGATGCGCAAATCATCGACGAGCTGACTGGCGAGAAGAAAGATCACTTCCTGCTGCATTACAACTTCCCTCCATACTGTGTGGGTGAAACTGGCTTTGTGGGTTCTCCTAAGCGTCGTGAAATCGGTCACGGCCGTTTGGCGAAGCGTGGTATTGCCGCGGTAATGCCATCGGCAGATGAATTCCCGTACACTGTACGTGTTGTGTCTGAAATCACTGAATCAAACGGTTCATCTTCTATGGCTTCTGTGTGTGGTTCATCGCTAGCGCTGATGGATGCTGGTGTGCCAATTAAGGCTTCTGTTGCGGGTATCGCAATGGGTCTAGTAAAAGAAGACAATGATTTCGTTGTACTGTCAGACATTCTGGGCGATGAAGATCACCTAGGTGATATGGACTTTAAAGTTGCGGGTACTGCAACGGGTGTTACTGCACTGCAGATGGACATCAAGATTGAAGGTATCACCAAAGAGATCATGCAAATTGCACTGAACCAAGCCAAAGGTGCTCGTCTGCACATTCTGTCGGTGATGGATCAAGCGATCGCGACTGCGCGTAATGATATCTCTGAATTTGCTCCACGCATCCACACCATGAAGATCAGTGTTGAGAAAATCAAAGACGTGATCGGTAAAGGTGGTGCAGTGATTCGTCAACTGACTGAAGAAACTGGCACTACGATTGAGATCGAAGATGACGGTACGATCAAGATCGCAGCAACTGACGGTGATCAAGCGAAAGAAGCGATCCGTCGTATTCAAGAGATCACCGCTGAAGTTGAAGTGGGCGTGATCTACACCGGTAAAGTGGCTCGTCTGGCTGATTTTGGTGCGTTTGTAACCATTCTGCCTGGTAAAGATGGTCTGGTGCATATTTCGCAAATCGCTGACAAGCGTGTTGAAAAAGTGTCAGACTACCTGACTGAAGGTCAAGAAGTTCAAGTGAAAGTTCTTGAAATTGACCGTCAAGGCCGTGTTCGCTTGAGCATGAAAGAAGCGGTTGAAACTTCAGCCGAAGCAGTAGAGCCAGCGGCACCTGCTGCAGAATAATTTACCTTTGATGGTAAAAACAACACGGCTTTTCTTTTCATAGCCAAAGCGTGTTATAAAGGGGAGCGTTATTCGCTCCCTTTTTTTATGCGAAATCCACAGGAGTATGATGAGTGAAATGGTTTCGATTACCGATCGCGCTACTAGGATTGGCGGTACTGTCTGGCTGTGCTGCGCAGCATAAATCGGCCACTCAGTGGTTGTATCCACCGATGGCGGTACCACTACAAGCCTCAGTACAACAGGAAGTGCAAATTGCTCGACTCAGCCAATTATTGCTAAGAACAGATCTTGATGCAGAACTGCGCGCTAAGATGTTGTTTGAACGTGGGAATAATTATGACAGCGTTGGCTTACGTGAATTGGCTCAGCTCGATTTTACTCAATCGTTGGCGCTCAATCCGGCGCAGCCTGATGTGTTTAATCTGCTTGGGGTGTATTACACCGAAGCTGGAGAATTTGATGCTGCGTATGAAGCTTTTGATTCAACGCTAGAATTAGACCCAAGTAATGAGTATGCGGTGCGTAACCGGGCGATTGCTCTTTACTATGGTGAGCGGCCACAATTGGCGCTGGAAGAGATCACTAAACATTATCAACAAGATCCCAATGATCCTTTTCGTGCGATCTGGTTATACATCATCGAAAGTGATGTGAATCCAGAGCAAGCGCGTATCGATCTACAACAACGTTATCAGCAGCATGATGAGCAGTGGGGGTGGGTGTTAGTCGGCTTAATGTTGGATCAACTTCCAGAAGAGATTGCGTTTAAAGCGATTATCGCCGGCTCTCGTGAAAATGATCTGTTAGCCCAAAGGTTAACCGAAGCCTATTTCTACCTTGGCAAGCGTTATCAAATGCAAGGCGAACTGGCGCAAGCACTATCCTTGTATAAGCTGGCCATCTCTTTCAATGTGTATGAATACGTAGAGCACCGTTATGCCTTTCTTGAACTAGGGCGTATCTTCCAGCAAGTGCGTGAAGAGCGTTTAGCTACCTCGAAAGCTGAGTCATCGACTCCTTAGGGTGATCTTCTGATCATAAAAAGCCGCCAATCGCGGCTTTTTTTATGCCTGTCATTTTGCTAATATAGTTAGCCTTGCTAATTATGTGGTGCAATTTATGTTGGAAACTAATCTTGAGAAAATGGAACGTTTTTCGGCTAAGGTGTGGCGCAAATATGCCAAAGAGGATCCTTTTGCCCAGCTCAGTTTCAATGAGTACGACTATTTGAAAGTGCTGCAGAATTCCCCGCAAGCGATTCGTTTAACCGATTTGGCTCAGGCATTAGAAGTCAGTAAGCCTTCGGCATCTAATATGCTTAAAAAGCTTGAGCGGCGAGGCTTGGTCAAGCGAATTTGTTGCGCGGAAGATGCCCGTGCTCAGTTGTTTGAGCTGACAGAGCAGGCTGAGCAGAATTTGGCTTATGAAGCGCGAGTCTATCAAACTTTAGCCCAGCAAGTGGCGCAGAGCTTGTCTGCTGAAGAAGTGGTGATCCTCGATTTGCTACTCGGCAAAGCATTGCGCCAATCGTAATTTTTATTAGATAAACTAACTAAACAAGACGTGTTGTTATGATGAATCGATCTATTTACCGACAGTTTGTTCGCTATACCATTCCTACGGTCGCGGCGATGCTGGTTAATGGTCTGTACCAAGTGGTGGACGGTATCTTTATTGGCCACTATGTTGGTGCGCAAGGGTTGGCTGGGATTAATGTGGCTTGGCCGGTGATCGGTACCATTTTGGGGATCGGCATGTTAGTGGGCGTCGGCACTGGAGCGCTGGCTTCGATCAAGCAAGGACAAGGTGATGCGGAGAGTGCAAAACGCACCCTGGCGACGGGCTTAACCAGTTTACTGCTGCTAGCGCCTTTAGTGGCCTTGATCTTATGGTGGAGGGCAGATGATTTTTTGCATTGGCAAGGCGCACAAGGGCGGGTATTTGAATTAGGCCAACAATATTTACAAGTGTTGCTGGTCGGCTGCGTGTTTACCTTGGGCTCTATTGCGATGCCATTTCTGCTGCGTAACGATAATAGTCCCAATTTGGCGACCTTACTGATGGTGATTGGTGCGCTGAGCAATATTGCGCTCGATTATCTGTTTATTGCTTGGCTCAATTGGGAGCTGACGGGAGCTGCGATTGCCACTACTTTGGCACAATCGATTGTGAGCTTGCTCGGCTTAGCGTATTTCTTCTCCAAACGTGCCAAAACCCGTTTAACCCGCCACTGTTTTAAGTTGGAGTGGCGCACGTTACCTAAGATTTTAACCATTGGCGCTTCGAGCTTTTTTATGTACGCCTATGGTTCAACCATGGTCGCGCTGCACAACACCTTGATGATTGAATATGGTGATCCGGTCATGGTAGGGGCTTACGCGGTGATGGGCTACATAGTGACGATTTATTATCTGACGGTCGAGGGGATTGCTAATGGTATGCAGCCGCTGGCCAGTTACCATTTTGGTGCACGTAACTATGGCCATATTCGGCAATTATTACGCTTGGCGATGAGTATTGCGGTGCTGGGTGGGATGCTATTTGTCATACTACTCAATCTGTTTCCTGAACAGGCGATTGCAATTTTTAACTCTAGCGACCGTGAGCTGATGGCCGGTGCGCAGATGGGGATAAAATTACACCTATTTGCTATGTATCTGGATGGTTTTTTGGTGGTGAGTGCGGCGTATTATCAATCGATCAATCGCGGTGGTAAGGCGATGTTTATTACGCTTGGCAATATGTCGATTATGTTGCCATTTTTGCTGATTTTGCCGCTGTTTTTCGGTTTGACTGGGGTGTGGATTGCGCTGCCAATCTCTAATATTGTGCTGGCTACGGTGGTGGCAATCATGCTGTGGCGTGATGTGCAGCGTTTGGGTAATGCTGAGCAAGTTTGCCCAGTATAACTGTGTTCAAACCCACTCAGCAGGCACCTGTCCGCTGAGTGGGTCGTTAAGTTTAGTGGCTAGCTAAGCTTAGTAGGTAGTTAAGCTTAGTCGTTTTTAATCGCCAAGCCGGCTAATTGATGCCAATAACCATTACATTGGTGCTGGGTGATCACTTGTGGTTTTTGCCCATGCTGATTGGCTTTGAACTGCTGGAGATGCTGAAAGGTTTCGACACCAAGTGGGCTTAAACGCACCACATCGACTAATCCAGCCATGCTGGGCAAATCATTCACCAAGTTATAGCAATAACCCGATTGGGTCTGAATACCATTGAGGTTAAACACTGATTGTCCTTCTTGGCTTGCCACCTGAATACCGGTTGGGTAACGAATACAGCAGGTTTCACACTCATCTTTGGCGCGGTTTTCTGCTCGTGCCGTGAAACAGCGTGCGGAATAAGCCAGCGGAAGGTAGCCATGGCTAAATACTTCGACTTCAAACTTGCCGATAATGCCTAGCTGATCACACTGTTGCAAGGTATTGACTAACCAGTCGCGTGATAATTCCACCGGCATACACCAGCGGATCATACCTTGCTTTAAAAACAGCTTTAATGTGTGTGCGTTATAGGTGTTGATGGCGGGGCCGACGATAAAAGGAATGCCTTTTTCGTGTGCCATTTGTACCGCGGAGACATCATTGGCTTCAATCGCAAAATCACCGTTATCGATGTATTTTTTCATCAGGTTGATTTCGCTGGGAGCTTCAAGCAGGGCCATGGTGGAGAGCACCACTTGCTTCCCCGCCGCTGAAAGGGATTTGGCAATCTCCAACCAGTGCTGTGGCTTGAGTTCACGCCGTTTCGAACACACCGTTTCGCCAAGATAAATGATATCGGCTTGGCTCGCTTCGGCTTGGGCATAGAAACGGTCGATGTCTTGTTTGGGCCAAAAATAGAGTAGAGGACCTAATGCATACTTCATAATCGTGTGACCTTATTGCCATTGACGGTGATAAGCACCGAGTGTGGTTTGCGTTCCTTCCGATACATTGGCCAGTGCCGCATCCCATTGGGGCTCGACCTGATAATGGGCTGGATTGGCCAGATAGCGATCAATCGCGGCGCGCCATGTGCGAGTCACTTGCTCGACGTAGGCAGGACTGCGTTGGCGTCCTTCAATTTTTACTGACGCGACATTGGCAGCAAACAGCTCAGGCAGCAAAGATAAAGTATTTAAACTGGTCGGCTCTTCTAAGGCATGGTAACACTTACTTTGCGTATCGATTTCGGCGATAAAGCGACCCTTACATAGGGTTGGATAACCGGCATTTTCTCCAGCAGCATACTTATCAATCAGGATCTCGTTTAAGCGAGACTCAAGCCCTGATTCAGTTTCTTGCCAGCGTACATATTTGGCTGGCGAGCATGCTCCGACGGTATTGGGTGACTCACCAGTCAGATAAGATGAGAGATAGCAGCGCCCTTCGGACATGATGCACAAACTACCAAAGGCAAACACTTCCAGCTCGACACCTTGTGGAATATTACGCGAAAGCTGCTTAACCTGATGGATCGACAGCACACGCGGTAGCACGACCCGTTTGACGTTAAAATTCTGATGATAAAACTCAACCGCTTTAACGTTAGTGGCTGATGCTTGCACAGACAGATGCAGCTCAAGGTGTGGATATTTGCGCGCCGCGTACTCTAGTACGGCAATATCGGCGATGATTAAGGCATCGACGCCAAGATCGGCGGCTTGATCAACGGCGGTAGTCCAGCGTTCAAAACCATGTGGATGAGCAAACGTATTGAGCGCAATATGAATTTTTTTGCGGTGATCGTGCACATATTGCACGGCTTTTTCGAGTTTCTTGCCGCTAAAATTAAGACCGGCAAAATGGCGAGCATTGGTATCATCTTTAAAACCGATGTAAACCGCATCGGCACCGCAATCAATCGCTGTTTTCAGGGCCGGCAAATTTCCGGCCGGACAGAGAAGTTCCATAGCGTAAGGCTCTGAATTCAGGGAATAGTGTTTGCATTCTAGGCAGGATTAAGCGCAGCAGATTTGATATAAGGCAGGTTTCCGATAATCAAAACCAAATTACCCCCTTAGAGGGATTTGTGATGACGACGATTTTGGGCAAATAGCTCTTCCACTTCATGTTTTGGCTGTGGACGATAAAAATGGAAGCCTTGGATCGAATGGCAGTTGAGGTTAGAAAGTAAAGTTGCTTGCTGCTGGGTTTCTACCCCTTCTGCGACCACAGTCAAACTCAGCGAACGGCCTAAGTTGATTATGTTTTCTATCACTGTCAACTGCTTAGGTAGAGTATCGATATCACTGATGAATGCGCGGTCAATTTTTAGTTCATCAATCGGGAAGCGAGCTAAGTAGGCGAGCGATGAATAACCGGTGCCAAAATCATCGATTGATAAGCTAAAGCCTAATTTTTTAATCGCATTGAGCATTTGTAGCGTGTGTTCGCTATCACTCATCACCGCACTTTCGGTTAGCTCAAAAGTGATGCAATTTGGATCTAACCCACTGGTGCGCAGCAGTTTTTCTAAGTAGTCAATTAACTGCGGATTGCCAAATTGTTCTGGTGAGATATTGATGGCGACCCGCCCCGGCAAAATGCCTTGTAGCTTCCAGCGTTTAACGGTTGCGAACACTTCACGCATCACCACGCGACCTAAGTGTTCAATCAAGCCTGCTTTTTCTGCCACTGGAATAAAGGAGCTTGGGCTGATATAGCCCTCAACGGGATGCTTCCAACGCACCAGTGCTTCAGCACCATTGATACTAAAATCGCGTGCGTTGACTTTCGGCTGATACCAGACTTCTAAACCATTTTGCTGCAGTGCTTTTTGCAGTTCAATTTCCAACCACAGACGCATACGTGCTTCTTTGTTCATCTGATCATTAAATTTGATCAGGCGATTGCGACCACGTTCTTTGGCTTCATACATTGCAGTATCGGCATTTTGTAGCAGTACCCGCGCATCATTACCATCTTGCGGATAGCATACGCTACCAATTGAACAGGCTAAGCGCTTACTAAAATGGTGCAGATCAAAAGGCTGATTAATCAAAGAGATAATTCGCTCTGCCAACATTTCTGCGGAACGATGATGCTCAGGTTCGGGTAAAATTAGTCCAAATTCATCACCGCCCAAATGGCCCAAAATCGCTTGTTGTGGCAGCAGACGCTTTAAGCGTGCGGCGACTTCTTTAATCACCTTATCACCGATATGATGACCTAGTGAGTCATTGATATTTTTAAAATTATCGATATCCAGATACAACATCACCAGCGGGGTTTCGTTGTGGATACACTGTTGTAAACGTTTAGTAAAACCGTGTCGATTATACAGACCAGTTAGGCTATCGAGATGGGCATCGACCTGAGCGGTGGTTGAAAATGGTTTGGGGGTATCATCAGCACTTTGTAATAAAATCAATTGTGCTTGATTGCCGAGCAGTGAGGCATGCTTGGCATGCAGTTGCACTTGGTGCTCAAAACCACATCTTGGTCCGGTCAGACAGACGAGGGGCCTTTCGGTCAGTTGAGTGGCCAATTGGTTGGAAAAAACGGTTTTGGTTTTTTCATCGATAAACAGGCGCGATAGGTTTTCACCTAACAGTTTTTGCGGATCCTCAAAGCCCAGTAAACGTGCGGCCGAGGGATTGGCGGAGAGAATGCTGTCATTCTCGACCATCAGCAAACCATCGGGCAATAGGCTGGTTAGTAACGCATAGTTAGTTTCAGACTCTTGCAAACTACGCGCTAAAATCTGTTTTTCTGAGCTATCGAGTGCGTGAAACACGATGTATTGTACTTGCTCGTTGACCACCAGCGGTGACAGTGAAAAGTGCAAACTGGTTTCGAGGTCTATTTCGCTCAGCGTTAGCTCGGATTCAATGTGTTGATTATTAAAAGCTCGTTCATAGAAGGGTTTGAGATGGTTGTAAAAATGTTCGCCTAACACTTGCTTATCACTCATACCCACCATCTCTTCACATGGTAGGCCAGCAATATCACCATAGCGCTGATTGACCATCACATACTGGTGTTGATCATCAAGGATGGCAAAAAAGAACGGACTATGTGACGTAATTTTTGCAAACCAGTGCTGGAGTTGGGATAGGGCTTGAACTGACATCAAGTGATTACCAACGGTCCATACGCAGTGACATTTATGTGATCCCTTCTAAGTTGAGCCTAATATCGGCGGCAGTTGATACCAGCTGATGCAGATTATGCTGTTCATCATGGCTTGGTTTCAACAATCGCAATTAGCACTGATGGTCAGAATGTTACACTCCGATCTGATAACTGAGTCACTATAACCGCGATTGCTAGCATAGAGAAGCTTCTCAGCCTCAAGTTATTTTTTTGATACATAACAGGAATCGGTAGCCTGACATCCAGTATGATGCGCGTAGACAGACTAACAAGGTAACGGATAACGCTCGTGTTAAACAAGATTCGCACTCAACTGGTTCAGAACGCGGCTTCAATTTTGCGATCTCCAATCCATTTATTGCCTCAAAACGTTCAAAAAAAAGCCTTGCTTGATGCAATGAGTTTAGTATTTCGCGAGGCATTACAAGACGGAGATTTTGAGTTTTTGGAAGATAAATGGCTGAAAGTCGAAATAAAAGATCTCGATTTGCGTTGGTTTATCAGCTATCAAAACGATAAATTGGTGGTGGCGGATAGCCCTGTCGAGCAGGATGTCAGCTTTAGCGCTGAGTTAAATGATTTAGTGCTGATCGCGGGACGTAAAGAAGATCCCGACACGCTATTTTTCCAACGCCGTCTTTCGATTGAAGGCGATACCGAACTTGGATTAGAAGTCAAAAACCTGATGGATAGCGTGGATCTGCAACAATTACCTAAACCTTTACAGATTTTACTTCACCAGTTAGCCGATTTTGTGCATAAAGGGATGTCAGTAGCGAACTCATCCCAAGAGGTTATTAATGCTTATTCGAACTGAAGCTCCCGCCGATATTCTGGTGGTCGATCAACTGCTCAAAGAGGTTTTTGCCACCGAGGCGGAAGCCAATTTGGTAATGGCACTGCGTGAAAATGGGCGGCGTACCTTATCGTTAGTCGCTTGCGATGATGAGGGGGAAATTGTCGGTCATGTGCTATTTAGCCCAGTAACGGTCGCCGGTGAAGATTTGAATTGGCAAGGCTTAGCGCCTTTGGCGGTTAAGCAAGCATATCGTCGTCAAGGGATTGGTGCCGAGTTGGTCAAAGAAGGGTTAAGTTCACTCGGTGAGCTAGGTTATCCGGCTTGTGTAGTGCTTGGCGATCCAGCTTATTATGCTCGGTTAGGTTTTGAAGATGCGGCTCAATATCAGCTCTATTGTCCTTGGGAAGTGCCGCAAGGTGCATTTCGCGTGGTGGGATTGTGGGAACGAGAATTAGACGGTCGTCATGGTTTGATTGAATATTGTCCAGAATTTGCCAGCGTTTAGCCGTTTATCATCGACCTAGCCGTAGAGAAAGGAGCTTTTGAGCTCCTTTTTTGATTAGCGCTTGAGTCGGTTATCCTCGGTTTGTTAGCATGGTCACTCAAGTTAGTTGCGAGGCATGCATGTTTTCTTCTTCACACTATTTATCCGCGATGGGCATTCAACAATGGGATTTGATCCATCCTGAACGCTTGAGCGGTTTTCAAGTGACTGCGCAGCGATTGGATCCGGATTGTCGATTGTTGCTGGTGGCCAACCAGCCTCCACAAGATGCGGAAATTGTGTTGTTAGAGCGTATTATTAGTAGTTTTAAGCTAGAACTGGCAATGGTACGTTATATTCAACCGAGTCAGCTCAAACAACTGGCTTATCAAGACCTTGAGTGGATCTGGTTTGCTGGCTGTGAACCGATGGTTCACCAAGCACAAAAACAGCTACACTCACCTCGTTTGAGTGAGATTGCCGGCAATACTCAATATCGCCGCGCTCTGTGGCAACAAATTTGTCGTTATCAAGCTGCTACCACTCAAACCACCACCACGCAAGAAATCACCACGCAAGCCAGCGCGACTCAGCCACTGAACATCCAAGGAACTCATATATGACACCACGGTTTAGCGCGATGCAAACTGAACATTTGCAGGCCATTTGGCACATTGAATGCCGTGCTCATTCGCATCCTTGGGCCGAATCTTTAGTGCGTGATCTCTCTAGCCGAGGAGCCTGTCATCAAGTGATGCTGGTTGAACAACAGGTAGTGGGGTATTTCTATGCCCAGAATATCGTCGGTGAAGTAACGCTACTCAATATTGCGATAGATCCCGCCCAGCAAGGTAAAGGTTATGGTAAGCAACTGTTAGAGCATTTTATTGAGCAGAGTGAGCAACAACAGGCTGAAAGCGCTTGGCTTGAAGTACGTGAAAGCAATCAGCGCGCTTTTCAGCTGTATCAACAGGCAGGCTTTAATGAAATTGATCGGCGGATTAACTATTACCCTGCCGCTAATGGTAAAAGTGAAGATGCAATCATCATGAGTTATCTATTTTTTTGAGCAATCCATGTTTTTTGAGCAATCCATGGTGAGCGGTAAGCGGTCGATTTGTGCATAGCTATTGCTAATAAAGCGCTGCGCGATCTCCTCTGCCCGTAGCGGTTTGTCAAATAAGTAGCCTTGAAATTGCTTGCAGCCAAGCTTTTTAAGGGCGGCAAGCTCGCAAACATCCTCAACACCTTCCGCGATGACTTCTAAGTCCAGTTTCCGTGCAATCGCCAAAATAGTATCGACGATGGCTTGATCGTTATCATCGAGATGAAGCCGATTAACGAAAGAGCGATCGATTTTCAAAGCATCGATCGCCAAGTCTTTTAGATAACGCAGTGAAGAGTAACCGGTACCAAAATCATCAATCGAGATACTGATCTGACTCTCTTTGAGTTTGGCCATTTTTTGCAGCGCATTTTCCACGTTTTCCAGCAGTAACCCTTCGGTGATCTCAAACTCAATCTGTTCGCCAGTGATCCCCGTTTGCTGGAGGATATGCTTCACCTGTTCGATAAACGAATCTTGTGCAAATTGTAATGGGCTAATATTGATGGCTAAGCGGTGAAAATGCGCGGGTAGAATGCCCTGTTTTTTCCATTGGGCGTATTGATAGCACGCTTGTTCGATGATCCAGTGACCAATGGACAGAATCAGTCCGGTTTCTTCGGCAATCGGCATAAATATCCCTGGTGAGAGTAAACCGCGTTTAGGATGATGCCAGCGGATCAGCGCTTCCACGCCAATCAACTGACCGTGTTCATCCACTTGTGGCTGATAATAAAGCTCTAATTGATGCTGTTTAAGCGCTTCATGCAGCCCTTTTTCGATCTCTAGAAAAGACTCCACCTGTGCCTGCATCTCTGGCTCATAGAAGACAAATTTATTGCGGCCACTGGCTTTAGCTCGGTACAGGGCAGTGTCGGCCTGACGTAGTACATCAATATTACGGCATCCAAGCGCTGGGAAAATCGCGATGCCAATACTCGCGGTACAATAAAGTTGGTGATCATCAACGCTGTATGAGTTGGAGATCAGCTTAAGCAGCTGTTTAGCGAGTTTTTCAGCTTTATTGGGCGATAAATAAGGGATCAACACCACAAACTCATCACCGCCAATCCGAGCGGATAAATAGGCATTTTGCGCCCAAATGTCCATGCGTTGCGCCACCGCTTTGAGCAGTTGATCGCCAATTGTGTGACCAAGTGAATCATTAATAGTTTTAAAACGATCGAGGTCGAGATAAAACAACACGCCAGTGGTGTGTGAGTTTTCGGCGGTTTCAATCGCATCCGTCAGTTTTTGCAGCAATAAACGACGGTTGGCCAAGCCGGTTAAACTATCGTAATAAGCAAGCTGGTTGAGCTTGGATTCTGCCAATTCTTTTTCTTGCCACATGGATTGAAAGGTGGAAGCCAACTCACTGAGTTCATCATTCTGCTTGAGCCGAGCCGGTAATGGTGCGCGTTGTGTATCATTGAGTGAGTTGACTCAACTGATCAGCATAGTGAGTGGCAATGAGAGCTTTTGATAGAAAAAAATCAGCAAAATCGAAGTCAGTAAGATATTTCGCAACAGATCAAACAACAAATCATGGGTGGTTCTCGCGATAAACATTCTGGCCAGTGAAAAACCATCAATATAGAAGCTCAGTTTTCCAACCACCTGATCCGAGTTAGGTTGATGGAGATCCATACTAAAAACCGAGACCTCTGGGGTTAGATAACCCGCCAGTACACTGACTAATCGGGTTTCTTCACAAGCATCGCGCGCGGTATTGGTCATCACATCACCAAAATCATCGACAATTTCGACTTTGGAGATACCAGGATCAAGCATCAAGGTGGTTGCCACTTGCTCCGCTTGCAGATTATTTAAGTTATACGCAGCTTGGCTGGCATTTTTATAACTCTGCGCCAGCTTAATGTTGTAGTACTCCTGTACCTTAGCTTGTTCATCGTGTAGGTCGGCTAAGGTGTGGTAGAGACTAAAACAGAGCCCTAATAGCACCGAAACTAAAAAGACACTTTTAGCTTGTTTAAACGCCAAAGAATGAAATTTGCGAAATTGGGTCATCGGTTGAGCTCGTGATTAGTCTCATTCTAAAGTTATAGCCGAAGTTGAGAAAGTTATGTCAATCATCCCCAAAATATGAAACAAAGCACTTACTGGTCGGATATGTTGCACCAAGTTGCATTCTTAGTGTTTCGTACGAAAAGAGTATTTTTATGCCTCGTCGATCCATATGATTTGGTGCCCACGTTTATACCCAAATAACTTGGAGTTGCAGGTTGGCGGCAAGTGAGTCCTTATGAACATAGGCAAAGTATGTGATTGGAGTGAACGAACGTATCCAACACCGCTGCAGCTTCAAGTAGGAAGGGTAAAAGTAAAAGCAGGGGGGCTGCATGAGTTGAAGAGTAATTAATATCGCTATTGAGGAAATATGATGCAACCGTTGAGCATATTTCAATTAATTTATAGCCAAATGATTCATAGGAAATATTACATAATTTAATTTTGATTAAATAGACATGTCTAATTGCTGTTGTTTTTAGTGTTTAATTTTCGGAATATCCGAAAGCATTTGTCTTGTGAATGTCACGGTTGTTGATTTATATATTTTTTCGAGTTTTGGTAATGAATTGATAGTTAATCATTGATGATTTTAATGGTCATATTCCATTGGTTTTATAATCAGGCGTGCATTATTTTTCTTTTTGAATTAAGTGGTTATTTTAACGTTTGCTATTTACCTTGCTGAGTAATCGCTCTATTATGAGCCAAATATGGATATAGGTGGTCTCAAATGTTAACTATTAGATCGAAAGTAATATTAACCAATGGTTTGGCGTTGATTCTTTTGATTGCGCTGTCATTTATGGTTACTAATGTTATGCAACGTAATACGTCAGTGGTCAATGGAATTGATAGTACAGGTTATCCCAGTCTAAGCCTTTCATCGGCTAATCTTTCCTTACTAAAAGAAGCATTTGAAAGATTTAATATAGCGGTCACACTTGGTGATGATGAGTTATTGGAAATCAATGATGCCGTTAGGCTTGAAATTATTAATAACCTCAAGCAACTTGAGAGTATGCAGCCTGAATATGCAGCAACCGTTATTCAGTTGAGTCGTCAGACAGGACAGTATTTCTCTGCCGCTGCTAACCTAGCTCGCTCAATCATTGATGGTGGGGTTGACTTAACCAATGCCACAGCGACAGCGCAGCAGAATAACCAACATTTTGAAGCGCTAAAATCTGATTTTGAAGCCTTTTATGATCTTAACCGTAATAGCTTAACCAGTACGATACAAAATCTGGCGGTGCAAAATGAGAATACGGCTAGATTTATCCAATTAGCTTGTGTGATCAGTTTGATTTTGATTGCGGGATTAGCTCTGTATATTGTTAATGGTATCCGCAATGATTTGCGTTTGATTACTGAAAAAATGCGCGACATCTCAACGGGTGATGGTGATCTCAGAGCTAGACTCGAATATCACAAGCAAGATGAGTTGAAAGATTTGGTCAACTATTTCAATCAATTTGTTGGCAAGCTGAATGACAACATTAGTCAAGTGATCCGCAATACCCAAACTCTATCTGATATTTCTAGTCATTTATTGGCCGCCAATCAGACGGCGAGCCAAGTTTCAGAACAGCAGTTGGCCGCAATGGATGAAGTTGCAAATGCGATAATGCAAATGACTCATGTATCTGCCGATATTTCCGGTAATGCTCAGGATACCGCTCAAGCCGTGAGCCGTTCCATGACGCTGTCGCAAGAAGGGGCAACAATGGTAAATCAAACGCTATCTGCGTTAGATTTACTGGTGAATGATGTTCAACAAACCTCTAGTGTTGTCTCTGAACTTAATGACAGCACTCGTAATGCGGAATCAATTCTGTTGGCCATTAACGCTATTGCTGAACAAACCAATTTACTGGCCTTAAATGCGGCGATTGAAGCGGCTCGCGCTGGTGAGCAAGGTCGTGGTTTTGCGGTGGTCGCTGATGAAGTACGTACCCTTGCTGGCCGTACCCAAAGTTCAACTCAAGAGATCCAGACGGTACTGGTGAACTTACAGTCTAAAGCTGATACCGCGATGGAGATTATTCGCGGTAGTTTGGTTAATACAGAATTATGTGATGAAAAATGCAATCAGGCTGAATTGACAATTAAAAATGTGGCAGAAAATATGAGTGATATTGATCAAAGAAATATCCTGATTGCTGCCGCGACCGAAGAGCAAGTCCAAACCAATAAAGAAATGGAAGCGCATTTATTGAATCTTCAAAATATGTCGCAACAGACAGTAAATAGTCTTAAGCAGGTTGATGATATGGTTCAAGAAATTGAACGAGTCAAAGAGGCTTTGATTTCTGTATCACAACAGTTTAAAACCCATGACTGATATCAATATGTAAATATTCACCAGGTTAATTTCTGGCGAATATTTAATGTCACATGTTTAAAATGTTAGCAATGTGTATATAAACGCATGCGGTATCGTCATGCCTTATTATTGTGATTTTTATTCAAAAAAATAGAAAGGGAAATAATGAAAAAGAGCAATTTGGCCATTATTGTGGCATTGGCTTTGTCTGCGCCTTATTCAATGGCTGCCTCAGTGGGAAATATGAATGTCAGCGGTTTTGGCAGTGTTGGGGTTGGTATTGCCAACAATGACGCAGGCTATGCTGGTTATGAAAATAAAGTGGATTATAAACAAGACTCGCTACTCGGTTTGCAATTTGACTTCCAAGTAAATGACCGAGCTAAGGTTACTACACAACTGGTGGCGAATGGTCGTTATGATTTTGACCCGACAGTTGAAGTGGCGTATTTAAGTTACGATCTCGATTTTGCCACCGTACGTGGTGGTAAACTGCGTACTCCATTCTTTATGTATTCCGATTATTTAGATGTCGGTTATGCTTACCCTATGCTGCGTCCATCGCAAGAGATCTATGAGTTATTGATCATCAGTAACTTTACAGGGATTGATGCTTTAATACCTATTAAGCTAGGTAATACCACGTTGCAGTTACAACCCTTTACTGGTGTCAGCCAAGTTGAAGAACGTGATTCAACCTTAGGTAGTCAAGTCGATATTAAGGATGCCTTTGGTCTAACCGCGAACTGGTACATTGATGACTGGACACTGCGTGGTTCATACACTCAGGCAAGAACTGAAGAGCATGAAAACCTGATGGTGTCTGATAAAAAGTCAACTTTTGCCTCATTCGGGCTGCAATATAATGACGGTGCTTTACTGTTTAATACCGAAGGTATGTTGATGAAGTTATCTGGGAAATACCCTGATGTACAGGCGGTATCGGCTCTACTCGGTTACCAATTTGGAGCATTTACGCCTTATGTCGCTAGTGCTTGGGTGAAGTCTACGGATAATGATCAACGCACTAATCCTGTAGAATCAATCTTCTCTATGAAGCGTACCTCATACTCGGCTGGTATGCGTTGGGATTTAGCTCCGAAGGTTGCATTGAAAACTGAAGTAACATATGCCGATTTCCACGGTACAGTTGGCGGTATTACATCTAATGTAGATCTATCATCATTTAAACCGCTATATGACGACTCTCTTGTCTACTCTGTATCTCTCGACTTTGTATTTTAAGGAATCAGCACAATGAAAAAAACCATTCTGGGTCTGTTAGTGATGGGCTTGAGTTGTGCCGCTCAAGCGGGTGTGGTAGTGATTGGCCACCCTCAAGGTATTGATGCCATCTCGGCAGATGCGGTGAAACAGCTGTACTTAGGTAAAGATCAGCAATTAGCCAATGGCTCTGCTGCGCAGTTGTTTGAACTTAGCGAAGGCAGTGCTGAGCGGGTTGAGTTTCACGGCAAAACCACAGGCCGTAACGATGCGCAGCTGCAATCAAATTGGTCACGTTTAGTGTTTACGGGTAAAGCGGTTGCGCCGGTTATCGTTGCTGATTCTGCAGCGATGATTTCAGCAGTAAAGAGCCAACCGAACGCGATTGGTTATATCGATGAAGCGGCGGTAACAGCAGAGGTTAAAGTCCTGCTCAAGCTGTAAATAGCGCTTAACATTACGTGTTAGCTTACCAGCCCCACCTTATTTTTAGGCGGGGCTTATTTATTCAATAAGGATGTAATTTTACTACTACGACACGAACTCTTTGGCTTGCAGTGGGCAGTTTTCGACGAGTCAACTCTCGTTGTGTGCTGAGTAGGATATTGCAATATTAACCTTGATTGAGCATGAATGATGATCGATTGGGCAAGCATAGATTGTGTATAACCGCAAGATCAGCGAAAATAGCCGCTAATTACGATTCCCACGATGGATTTGATCGGTGCCGTGCTCAGTGCTGAGCTAAATGGCGATCAATCTATGCATAAACCAAAAGAATTTATCCATGGCAAACCAAGAATTTCTTAATGAAATCAATAAGCGCCGCACTTTTGCGATCATTTCGCACCCAGATGCGGGTAAAACCACGATTACTGAAAAAGTATTGTTGTTCGGACGTGCAATTCAAGTTGCCGGTACTGTAAAAGGTCGTGGCTCCAACCAGCATGCCAAATCAGACTGGATGGAAATGGAAAAAGAGCGGGGTATTTCGGTTACCACCTCGGTGATGCAGTTTCCATACGGTGATTCGCTGGTCAACCTGCTGGATACCCCAGGACACGAAGACTTTTCTGAAGATACCTATCGTACTCTAACGGCTGTCGACTCATGTTTGATGGTGATTGATGCGGCCAAAGGGGTTGAAGATCGTACCCGTAAATTGATGGAAGTGACGCGTCTGCGTGATACGCCTATTGTTACTTTTATGAATAAGTTGGACCGTGAGATCCGCGACCCAATGGAACTGATGGACGAAGTGGAAAATGAGCTAAAGATTGCTTGTGCCCCCATCACTTGGCCGATTGGTTGCGGCAAAGAGTTCAAAGGTGTTTACCATATATCTCGCGATGAAACGATTTTGTACACTAGTGGTCAAGGCCACACTATTCAAGATCAGCGTATTATTAAAGGGTTAGATAATCCTGAGTTAGCTCAAGCGATCGGTGAAGAGTTGGCTGAGCAGCTGCGCGAAGAGTTGGAGTTGGTGGTGGGGGCTTCCCATCAATTTGATCATGAACTGTTCTTACAAGGTGAACTGACCCCTGTGTTTTTTGGTACTGCGCTGGGTAACTTTGGCGTGGACCATATGCTAGATGGCTTGACGCAATGGGCTCCGGCTCCGATGCCACGTCAAGCGGCAGAGCGAGTGGTTGAGGCCAGCGAAGAGAAATTCAGTGGCTTTGTGTTTAAAATTCAAGCCAATATGGATCCGAAACACCGTGACCGCATTGCTTTTGTGCGCATTGTGTCTGGCACCTACAAGCAAGGCATGAAGATGAACCATGTACGCTTGGCGAAACAAGTTAATATTTCTGATGCGGTAACCTTTATGGCTGGCGACCGTGCCCGTGCTGAAGAGGCGTTTGCTGGGGATATTATTGGCTTACACAACCACGGTACCATCCAGATTGGTGATACTTTTACCCAAGGTGAAACGCTTAAATTTACCGGTATCCCTAACTTTGCACCTGAGCTATTCCGCCGCATCCGTCTGCGCGATCCGCTCAAGCAAAAGCAGTTGCTCAAAGGTTTAGTACAGCTGTCTGAAGAAGGTGCGGTACAGGTTTTCCGCCCATTGCAAAATAACGATTTGATCGTTGGTGCGGTCGGTGTGCTGCAGTTTGATGTGGTGGTGTCGCGTCTTAAATCAGAATATAACGTTGAGGCCATTTATGAAGGCGTTAACGTGGCGACTGCGCGCTGGGTAGACTGTGATGATGTGAAGAAGTTTGAAGAGTTCAAACGCAAAAACCAGAGTAACCTAGCGCTGGATGGTGGCGATAACCTAGCCTACATTGCGCCGACTATGGTTAACCTTAACTTAGCTCAGGAGCGTTCACCAGAGGTGGTGTTCCGCGCTACGCGTGAGCATTAATCCTGAGCATGATTGACTAAGGTGCACGTTGTATAATTCGTAGCTTAGTGACTAAATTGCAGTGATAAAAAAGCCGATGATGAATCATCGGCTTTTTTACTAGAGATTTTTACTAGCGGTTTATTGACTAGCGAGTTAACGGCTCAAGCGGGTGGCTATTTCTTTTTGGCCTTTTTGACTTTGCCAGTGCTTTTTTTCTTAGCCGTGCTTTTATCCGCTGGTTTCTTGCTGTCTTTTTTCTTTTTCTTGAACACCGGTTTTTTATGTTTAGGGCGTAGGCCATCAACAAAGCGCTCTTTGACTTCCTCTTTGATGTAGCGCTCAACGCGCGCCATCATCGGCTGATCATGCGCTTCAACCAGTGAAATCGCGATGCCTTTTTTGCCGGCACGCGCGGTGCGGCCAATACGGTGTAAGTAAACATCGGCACTGCGTGGTAGGTCAAAGTTGATCACGTGGCTGATGTCTGGCACGTCGATGCCACGCGCAGCAACATCGGTCGCGAGTAGAATGTTGATTGAACCATCACGGAAACGACTGATCGCATTGTTACGGCGATCTTGAGGCATTTCACCTTGGATCCACACGCACGGGATCTGGACTTTTTCTAATTCTGCACGTATTTCTGCCAGGCGTTCACGTGTTTTGAAAAAGACAATGGAACGCTCGGCTTGTTCGGTGAGGATTTTTTTCAGCAGCTCGACTTTATGTGGCATATCATCAGCGCGATGATACCACTGAGAGATCTTTTTACGCTCGCGACGTGGTGGCTCGGCATCGACATGCGCTGGGTTTTTCAGCAGATCGGCAGTAAAGCCTTCGACGCCACGCCCTTCCAAAGTGGCAGAGAATAGCAGAGTCTGTTTACGCCAGCGGCATTCGGTTGAAAGACGATCCACTGTTGGACCAAAGCCCATATCCAGCATGCGATCCGCTTCATCGAGGATTAACCATTCAATCGCACGGCAATCAAAGCGTTCGGCATCAATATATTCTAAAAGACGGCCAGGTGTTGCGACCACGATATCTTGGGTTTTCGCCAAAATGTCCGCGTGCTCTTGGTACTGAACACCACCGGTAATGGTGAAAATATTGAGATGGGTATTTTTAGCTAGAGTTTGGATTTGATCGGCAACTTGCATCGCCAGCTCACGGGTTGGCGTTAAAACCAAAATCCGCGCAGGGCCTGCTTTACGGCGTGGAAAATCGAGCAAATATTGCAGCGCAGGAATCGCAAAGGCTGCGGTTTTGCCGGTACCCGTTGGAGCCGAGGCTAAGACATCACGTCCATCCAGAGCTTGCGGGATCGCTTCAGCCTGAACTTGGGTTGGGCGGCTAAAGCCCATATCATCGATCGCTTCAAGCAGCACCGGATCGAGTTCGAGATCGGCAAAAGTTTTAATCACAAATAATTACTCCACAAGCGTTGAAAGGCTCTGTCTTAAAACAGGCCGCACATTATAGATGGATCACACTTTAGATCACATCTTTAATTACGTCATCTTCAGATAAAAATCGCGTGTCAGTTGGCAAAATGGCTCACTGTAAGCGCCATGCTGCTGGATCACCAGCTCGGTGGCTTGGCTGATACAAGGTGAGCGGTGCAGCTCAAACAGTAACCGATGGACCGGTTTGCTGGCAGTCGCTTGAACCTGACAATAGCGTCCCAGATAAAGTCCTGCCTGTTGGGCTAACGCGATAAATTGCTCGCCTTCGCTTTTTGGCAGAATAAAACTCGCTACGCCGTCTGAGGTTAGTAACTGAGGCAAGCGTGCAATTAATGCTGGATGACTCAAACCGAGCGTGTGGCGAGCGGTGGCGCGAACCGGTTGTTGTGCGCTTGCACCACTAGTGAAATAAGGTGGATTACAAATAATCGCCGCAAAACGTGTCAGCGGTTGCCAATCGAGAATATCGGCCTGTTGGCTTGTAATGCGTGCTGCCCAAGGGCTGTTTTTGCGATTGAGTTCAGTGGCTTGATAGGCGCTAACTTCAATATCGATGGCTGTGATGACAGCCAGAGAGAAACGCTGTGCGCACATTAAACTCAACAGTCCAGTGCCACAACCAATATCCAGAATTGTTACCGGTGGAGTGCTAAAGGCCCAACTTCCGAGCAGTACCCCATCGGTACTGACGGGCATGCCACATTGCCCCTCTTGGATACTGAATTGTTTAAATTGAAAGCTTTTATTGATTAATTTATTGGTTTTCATCGTAAATTTGCTGCCAAACAGGAGTTAAGCGAAAAGCTCTTTCGGAGAGATGATTCATAATATTTTATTCTGTTGGTTGGTGAAAAAACAAGCGCATAAATCAGTTTGTCGTGCTGGTTTTCTTGCGGCAGATAGCACATGTCACTGGGTTATTGTGCTAATTATAAATTATTGTGGCGTTTTTTGCTTTGCGGTTGCGAAATAGCAGCACATTGGTCATTATTCGGCAACACAGGTTAGGGTTAAATTTTACTAAGCTGTGAGATGCATACACAACATTCATTACATTTATAAATAAGGGTTATCTGTGAAGCAGACGTTAAAACTAGCAGATATTTTAGCTTTGGGCTTTATGCTGTTTGCCTTCTTTCTTGGCGCAGGCAATATCATTTTTCCACCACTCGCGGGCCAATTAGCGGGTGAGCATATTACTCCAGCCATGCTTGGCTTTTTAGTGACTGCCGTGGGTTTACCGCTGATCACCATTATTGCGATTGCGGTAGCCGGAGGAAGTTGGGAGCATCTGACCAAAGATTTACCAGCTAAAGCCTCGCTGCTGATGGCGGCCTTGATCCTGATTGTGATTGGTCCTGCCTTCGCCGCACCTCGTACTGGTTTGGTGGCCTATGAAATGGCGGTAAAACCATTTTTTGTTGAGAGCACTCAATCTTATTTAACCATTTTTTCGGTGCTGTTTTTTGCGGTAGCGATGTTCTTTTCATGGTCGCAAGGTAAGTTGGTCGATCTGATCGGTAAGCTACTGACACCAGCATTGTTTATTGGTTTGGCGATTCTTGCGCTTGGGGTATTCATCAATCCACAAGGTGAAATGATTGCCGCACAAGGTGACTACCTAACGCAGCCGCTGACTAAAGGTTTCTTGGAAGGCTACAACACCATGGATACCTTTGCATCATTGATGTTTGGTATTTTGATTGTTGATGCTCTACGTAGCAAAGGGATCACTGAGCGTAGTGCGATTACTCGTTACTTGATCTCCTCTGCCGTGATTGCGGCGATCGGCCTAGCGCTGGTATACGGCTCACTGTTCTATCTGGGCGCGACCAGTGCCAGTGTTGCTGCTGGTGCGAATAACGGCGGTGCGATTTTGAGCCAATATGTGCAAGCCTTATTTGGTGCTAACGGCCAATACGTCTTGTCAGTGATTGTGCTGTTGGCCTGTCTGACGACGGCGGTTGGCTTGATCTCAGCCTGTGCGGATTTCTTTAGCAAACACACTAAGCTTTCGTACAAGCAGTGGGTTGTGATCAATGGTGTGGCGTGTGGTGTGGTCGCTAACGTAGGTTTAGCACAATTGATCACTCTATCGATTCCGGTACTGTTTGCACTATACCCAGTTGCGATTGCCTTGGTTGCTCTGACGTTTGTGCGTCACAAACTGCCGAATCCGCGTATCGCGTATCGGGTTGTGCTATCCGTTGCTCTGCTGGTGGCCTTGCTCGATGCGGCAAAAGTCGCGGGGTTTGATGTAGCGCTGTTCGATTTCTTACCTTTCTTTGAGTACGGAATGGGCTGGCTGTTACCTACTTGTGTGACGATGATCAGTATGTTCTTCGTATCGGCTCAAGTATCTCCGTCACTTGAGCAAGAGTTGGCATAAGCTGATTAAAGGTTGAATGGAGCGGAGGCAATAGCTTCCGCTTTTTTTATGTCTGGATTAGGTGCTTTCTTGCTATTCACCGGCAGAGATTGCGTATTTTTTCCTGTATCTTCATCACGTTTTTCAGTAGAATTCCGCGGTTAATTTCTATCCATAACTCATAAGCCAACATGTTTGAAATCAATCCTATTAAAAACCGCCTGCAGGATGTGTCTGAGCGCACAAATATCCTGAGGGGGTATCTTTGACTATGATGCCAAGAAAGAGCGTCTTGAAGAAGTCAATGCCGAATTAGAACAGCCGGATGTCTGGACTCAGCCTGAGCGTGCGCAAGCCCTCGGTAAAGAGCGCTCAGCACTTGAAGCGGTGGTCGAGACTATCGATCAACTGGATCGTGGTGTTGAAGATGTTGATGGTCTGCTGGAACTGGCGATTGAAGCGGAAGATCAAGAGACGTTCGATGAAATCGGTCCTGAGCTTGATGAACTAGAAGCTAAGCTTGAGCAGCTAGAGTTTCGTCGTATGTTTGCCGGCGATCATGACTCCTCCGACTGCTACCTCGATTTGCAAGCTGGCTCTGGTGGTACTGAAGCGCAAGATTGGACGTCGATGCTGCTGCGTATGTATTTACGTTGGGCGGATGCCAAAGGTTTTAAAACAGAAGTTATTGAGGTTTCAGAAGGTGATGTGGCTGGTTTGAAATCGGCCACGGTGCGTATCATTGGTGATTATGCTTATGGTTGGCTGCGTACCGAAACCGGCGTACACCGTTTAGTACGTAAATCACCGTTTGACTCTGGCGGTCGCCGCCACACTTCATTTGCTTCGGCGTTTATTTACCCTGAAGTTGATGAAAATATCGATGTCGATATTAACCCGGCCGATCTGCGTATTGACGTGTATCGAGCTTCGGGCGCTGGTGGTCAGCACGTTAACACCACCGAATCAGCGGTACGGATCACCCACGTTCCAACCAACACCGTGGTACAGTGTCAAAACGATCGCTCGCAGCATAAAAACAAAGATCAAGCGATGAAGCAACTGCGCGCCAAGCTGTTTGAGCTGGAACTGCAAAAACAGAACGCGGAAAAGCAGGCCAATGAAGATGCCAAATCAGACATTGGTTGGGGTAGCCAAATTCGTTCTTACGTGCTGGATGATTCGCGGATCAAGGATTTACGTACAGGCATTGAAAACCGCAACACGCAAGCGGTACTCGATGGTGACTTAGACAAATTTATTGAAGCTAGCCTGAAATCAGGCCTATAAGCTTTTTACCGACTACACAAGGTATATGCCAATGACTGATGCTGTTCAAAATGAGATGAATCACGAGCACAATGCGCAAGAAGAAAACAAACTGATTGCAGAGCGTCGTAGCAAGTTGGATCACATCCGCAAGGAGTGTAAAGCCAACGGGCACCCTAACTCGTTCCGTCGTGATAGCCTCGCGGGCGATCTGCAGAGTATGTTTGGTGACAAGACCAAAGAAGAGCTAGAAGCGTTAAATCACGTGGTGTCTATCGCTGGTCGAGTGATGGCAAAACGCGGTCCATTCTTGGTGATTCAAGAAACCTCTGGCCGTATTCAGGCTTATGCTGCCAAAGAAGTGCAACAACAGTTAAAAGACCAGTATCAAGGTCTCGACATCGGTGACATCATCGGTGTGCAAGGTGCGCTGCACAAATCAGGCAAAGGTGATTTGTATGTCAATATGGAACAATTCCAACTGCTGACTAAAGCACTGCGCCCACTGCCAGAGAAATTCCACGGTCTGACTGACCAAGAAACCCGTTATCGTCAGCGTTATGTGGATTTGATCGTCAACGAAGATTCACGCAACGCGTTTATCATTCGTTCTAAACTGGTATCTGCCATTCGTAACTTTATGATTTCAAAAGGTTACTTGGAAGTTGAAACCCCAATGATGCACGTGATCCCTGGCGGTGCCTCGGCACGTCCTTTTGTGACTCATCACAATGCATTAGATATGGATATGTACCTACGTATCGCCCCTGAACTGTACCTAAAACGTCTGGTAGTGGGTGGTTTTGATCGCGTATTTGAGATCAACCGTAACTTCCGTAATGAAGGTCTGTCACCGCGCCATAATCCAGAATTCACTATGATGGAATTCTACCAAGCTTATGCAGATTATCAGGATCTGATGGATCTTACCGAAGAGATGCTTAGCTCGGTTGCGCTGCAAGTGCTTGGTACCACGTCACTACCATACGGTGAGCATGTGGTTGAATTTGGTGGCAAATACACGCGGATGAGCATGCTGGAGGCGATCAAACACTACAATCCGAACCACGCTGAGATTCAGGCGTTGGATTACGATAAAGTGCAAGATCGTGAGCATATGGTAGCGATCGCTAAATCGGTGCGCGTCGAAGTTGAACCGTTTTGGACTTGTGGTCAACTGTTAGAAGAAATCTTCGGTGAAACCGCAGAGCCTAAACTGATGCAACCGACCTTCATTACTGGCTACCCAGCAGATATTTCACCGCTGGCGCGCCGTAATGATGATTTCCCATTTATCACTGATCGTTTTGAATTTTTCATTGGCGGCCGTGAAGTGGCGAATGGTTTCTCTGAGCTGAATGATGCGCAAGATCAAGATGCGCGCTTCAAAGCTCAAGTGGATGCGAAAGATGCCGGTGATGATGAAGCGATGTTCTATGATGCGGACTATGTACGCGCACTCGAGCACGGTTTGCCGCCAACCGCCGGTCAAGGGATCGGTATTGACCGCTTGGCGATGCTGTTTACCAATACTCATACTATCCGTGATGTGATTTTGTTCCCGGCCATGCGCCCGCAGCAATAATCGCTGATTGTGATTGATAAAGCCGCTTAATTCGCGGCTTTTTTTATACCGCTCACCAGTAATATGGCCGGGAACAGGCTTGATTTGCCACAGTGAAGAATGCCAAATTATCCGTTTGTCATGATCGAGTTAAGTCAATTGACGAAAATATCACCCAATATCACTAATGATTTGATCTCCGATATTATGTGAACTCACACAAACGTTGACTGGAAAGTTTAGTATTTATAATTCAGTCTTATTTATGAAACAGACGGCAATCTAAAGTCTGGTTAATGTAGTCTATGTGACAAGTGGCAGATGTGGGCTGGTTGGCTTGCATTACAATGATAAATATAAGGAATGTTGTTTCATGAGCACTCATTTCCGTATGGATTCAGTACCGGGCTCACTGATTGTGGTGGGTGGCAGTTATGAACCTTGGCTTGCTGTATTAGAAAATGTGGGTTGGCGCTGTACCCAAGTGGCGGATTTACGTAAAGCAGATACGTTGTTTGTTGAAACAGGGCCATGTATTGGGATTGTCGATTTAACCCATGATGAGTTTAGCCTGAACGGGATTGCTAATCTGGTCAGTAGCCATAAACAAGTACGTTGGCTGGCATTTATTCGTGAAGCGCAGTTAGGCTCAGATACGATTTGCCAATTTATCGTTAATTTTTGTATTGATTTTTTTACCGCGCCGATCCCTGATGCTCAATTGCTCGGTACCATCGGTCATCAGTTGGGGATGCTCAAGCTGGAAAAAAAGGTGTGGCCGCATTTTGGCTCGGCGGGCAACCTTGGTTTGATTGGTGAATCGATGCCACTCAAGCGTCTGCGTGATCAAATCAAACGGATTGGACCGACTGATGTCAGTATTTTGATCTACGGTGAAAGTGGCACGGGTAAAGAAACCGTGGCTAAAGCGATCCACAAAACCTCATCACGCGCTAAAAAGCCTTTTATTTCCGTTAACTGCCGAGCAATGTCCGAACGGCGCTTAGAAAGTGAGCTGTTTGGGATTGGCGAGCAGGATGACGTTCAGCAGTCCCTTTTGTTACAAGCTGACGGTGGAACTTTGCTGTTGAATGATATTTTAACGCTACCGAAAAGCCAGCAACTTAATTTGTTGCGCTTTTTACAAGAAGGGACGGTTGAGACTCGCCAAGGCGTTCTGACGGTGGATGTGCGAATTTTGGCCGCCAATTCATCGGATATCGAAAAAGCGCTGATTGATGGGGATTTTAACGAAGAGTTGTATCACTACATCAATGTGCTGCGGATTAATGTGCCGAGCCTCAAAGAGCGTGCGCCAGATATTGTGTTATTGGCCAAATATTTTCTGCAGGAGTATTCCAAACAGCACAACGCGCAAGCGCGCAGTTTTTCAGAAGATGCAGTACGCAGTTTAACCCGTTACTCGTGGCCGGGTAATGTGCGTGAACTGATGAATCATATTAAACGTGCAGTACTGATGTCTGATAGCGTGGTATTGGATGAGTCGCAGCTCGATCTTCCCAAGCGTGGTGAGGGGCGGCGCAGTTTAAAAAACATCCGTGAACGTTCCGAGCGAGATGCACTATTGCTGGTGTTGGAGTCTAACTTTGGGCAAGTTTCCACGGCAGCCAAAGAGCTTGGCGTGTCGCGTGCGACTATGTATCGCTTGCTCAATAAGCATAATTTGATCACTGATGATAATCTCTCCGCACGTTGATTTAATCAGAGTTTGGCGAGGAGCTGCATAGATGCATAGATGCATAGATGCAGTGTATTGTGATCGTCGATGTTAACTGGGGGCTGGTGTAACCGCCCCCATTGCAACACAAATATCCACGCCCCTGTTAGCGAGGTGTGTAATAACTGGCTAGGAGTATTAACCGGTTAGGCGTAGTAACGTTGTAAAATTTGCGCGGTGAATTGAGTGCGTAAGTAGAAACCGCGTGGCAAGGTTTTAATCGGCCGTCCATTAATGCCGTAAGCCTCAGTAAGAGCTCGTCCATTGGCGGCTTTCGGACGTAGTTGCAGTACTTCACCATGTTTGGCGGTGATTTGCGCCACATTTCCGAGCACAATCAACTCCATTAACTCTTCCCAATCGGCTTTGAGCTGAGCTTCTTCATCTTGATTAGGGCTCCACAGTAGTGCTGAGCCAACACGGCGATCCGCGAGGGGGATTTCTCGCTCACCTTGCACAGGGATCCACAGGACTTTTGATAGCTTATTGCGCACATGGCTCTGCTCCCAAGTTAAGCCATGCACTCCAGTCAGCGGTGCCACACACACAAAGGTGGTTTCGAGTGGTTTGCCTGAATGGCTGATCGGAATACTTTTTAACTCAATACCTAGGTGAGCAAAATCTTGCTCTGGGCGGCTGCCCGCGCTGGCCCCTAAATGCCATTCCAGCAGTTGCCCCACCCAACCTTTATCTTTGCGTAAATCAGGTGGTACCACCATACCGGCTTCTGCGGCCAATTCTGCAAAGCTAAGTCCGGCAATTTGTTCTGCTCGCAACAGGAGTTCGGATTGAGAAGTGGGGGTTGGTTTCATACGCTGGCTTGGTTTGGGGTAATCGGCCAGATTGTACCAATTTTGTTGCGGATTGACATGGATAAACACCGTTCAAATAGCGTATTGAGTCAGGTTAGATCACATGCTGCCTAGGCTGAGCCGAGCGCAGCAGTTTCGCTCAATCACTATTGATGCTTAGGTTATCCACAGCCTAGGTGTTGATCATCAAGCATACTAACCAACTGGTTTTATACACAGTATTGTTAAGTAGACCAATCTGAGCGTTACGCTGGATCTCTCGACTATCTGCTGTAGAGATAATCATGTTTAGCCTCAATTGATGGATCTTTAACCTCTGGTCGGGCTGTTTGATTCGGTGGTCGTGTTCTCTGTTTGTTTTCGGTGCGTAATTTAATTAACCTTTTGTTTTTATGTGTTTTTTGTTTTTGATTGGCTGTTTTTATTGGTTGCTATTCCGTTAAAAAAAAATTTTTTTGCACAACCTCAAAGTTTTTTCACATGGTTATTCACAGAAAACGTGCATAAATGTGCGGAATGTCTCGTAAAGTTGTTGATAACTTAGTTTTTAAGCCGGATTTAGTTTTTTTCGCCGATTTACCGATAAATATCGAAGGAATCACAATAGTAAGTTTGCTCCGTTTGGGGATATGTGGAAAAATCAGCGCAATTAAACAAGTTACTAGAGGTTTGCCAGTGATCGATGGCGATGGTTACCGACTGAATGTCGGGATTGTGATCTGTAACAACCATGGTCAGGTTTTCTGGGCAAAACGATACGGGCAACACTCATGGCAGTTCCCACAAGGCGGGATTGATGATGGAGAATCTCCAGAACAGGCCATGTATCGTGAATTGTACGAAGAGGTTGGGCTGACCAAGAAAGACGTTAAAGTGATTGCGACCAGTCGTCATTGGCTGCGTTATAAGTTACCCAAGCGTTTGGTGCGTTGGGATTCGCAACCGGTCTGTATCGGACAAAAACAGAAATGGTTCTTGCTGCGTTTAGAATGTGATGAATCGAGAATCAACATGCAACGTGGTAGTTCGCCTGAGTTTGATGGTTGGCGCTGGGTAAGTTACTGGTACCCAGTTAGGCAAGTGGTATCGTTTAAGCGTGATGTGTATCGTCGCGCTATGAAAGAGTTTGTTTCATTGGCGATGCCATTTAAAGAGCGAAAAGTGAAGGGTAAACGCAACACTTATAGAGGTTAAGCCGCATGCTTTCTCAGCTAAGGGATATAGTAGAGCAAGTTTCAAAGGTCGAAGATGTCCATCAAGCCTTGGATATTTTTGTCAAGCAGACGTGTGAAGCGATGAACACGGAATGCTGTACGGTCTACTTAGCTAACGAAGAGATGCATCGTTTAGAGCTGATGGCAACTCAAGGGCTGAAGTTCAAAGGCGATAAAATTCACATTGATTTTGATGAAGGTTTGGTCGGTTTAGTCAAGCGTAGCGCTGAGCCGATTAATCTGGCTGAAGCATCAAAGCATCCTAATTTCAAATATTTTAAGCAACTCGGTGAAGAGGTGTATCACTCTTTCCTGGGGACGCCGATCATCTATCGCAAACAAGTGCTTGGCGTCTTGGTGGTGCAGCAAAAGTCGCCTCGTTTGTTTAGCGAAATGGAAGTTTCTTTTTTAGTCACCCTTGCCGCCCAGTTGGCGGTGCTCGTTGCCCACGCTCAAACTCAAGGCCAGTGGCGTTTATCGAAAAAACAACCTGCAATCACTGGGGTTGCGGCTTCTTCTGGCGTCGCGATTGGTGAGTTTTGGTGGGATGATACTCAACCCGATCTAGCCGAAGTGTTACCGGCCTCAACCCTTGATATCGATCTTGAGCAGGGGCGTATCGCGTTAGCGGTTGAGAGTGCGCTGGCTGACTTTCGGCATATGCGTAAAAAACTCGATAATGACATCAACAAAGAAGCGTTGGCTATCTTTGATTTATTTACTCACCTGCTCAATGATCCAATGTTGCGCAAAGATCTCAAAGCGCAGATCCAAAAAGGCGATCGCGCAGATTGGGCGCTGCGCCAAGTGGTGGAAAGTTATTCAAACCGTTTTGCGCGCATGTCCGATGTTTATCTGCGTGAACGGGCGCAAGATATTCGTGAATTAGGCCAGCGCTTACTGTTTTTCTTGCTCAATACTGAGACAAGCGAGCCAAAAATCGATAAACCCGTGATCTTGGTGGTGCGAGAGCTGACCGCAACCGTTTTAGCCGCGTTACCGAAAGACAAGTTGTTAGCGGTCGTTTCACTGGAAGGGGCCGCGAATTCCCATGCCGCGATTTTATCGCGTGCATTAGGCATCCCTGCGGTGATGGGAGTCTCGGTCAACCTGCGTGATATCAATACCAAGCAAGGTATTGTCGATGGTTATCGTGGCAAGTTATTTATTACCCCATCGAAAAGCATTCTGAATGAATATCGCACCTTGGCCAGTGAAGAGCGTGAGTTGGCACAGATGGTCAATGAGGCGATCCATGAGCCTGCAGTAACGTTAGATGGTGCAAGAATTGAGCTATTATTGAATGCCGGACTTAACGCTGACACTAGCAGTGTGATTAATCAAGGTGTTGATGGGGTTGGGCTGTATCGCACCGAAATCTCGTTCTTATTGCAGCATCGTTTTCCTTCCGAGCAAGAGCAAACGCAACAATACCGCCAAGTGTTAAATATGTACCCTCATCAATCGGTGGTGATGCGTACCCTCGATATTGGTGGTGATAAACCTTTGCCCTATTTGCCAATTGAAGAGGATAATCCATTTCTTGGTTGGCGTGGCATTCGCTTCACCTTAGATCACCCTGACATTTTCATTATTCAGTTGCGTTCCATGATCAAAGCGAGCGCAGAATCTGGCAATTTATCCATTTTGCTGCCGATGATTTCGGGCGCGAAAGAGCTGGATGATGCGCTAAAGTTTATCGATCAAGCCTATCAAGAGGTTTCACAGTTGGATCCGCGCGTGGTGATGCCGAAAATTGGCATCATGCTTGAAGTGCCTTCCATGCTCTATTTATTACCGCTGATCGCTGACAAAATTGATTTTGTATCGGTTGGCAGCAATGATTTAACCCAATACTTACTGGCCGTGGATCGTAACAATGCGCGAGTGGCGGATGTGTATGAATCGATGCATCCAGCGGTGGTGATGGCGCTCAAACAGATCCAAGTCACTTGTGCCATTCATCGTATTCCGGTGTGTGTTTGTGGTGAGTTAGCCGGCGATCCGATAGGGGCTTTACTGCTGATAGGGCTTGGTTATACCACCTTAAGTATGAATGCTTCGAATATCGCCAAGGTAAAATATTTGGTGCGTCATTCGCAATTGGCTGAACTCAAGCAACTTGCCGAACAAGCAGTAAGCCAACCCTATGGACGTACAATCTACAATATGATGGTGTCGTATATCGAACAGCAGGGATTTGCAGATTTTGTGCGTGCAGGTAAACAATAGGAACCGAATGTGAATCTTGAACTCTTAGCATTACTGTTGCTATTAGGTGCTGTGGTCGGGGTGTTGGCTGGTTTGCTCGGGATTGGCGGTGGTTTATTGGTTGTCCCCGTGCTGTTATTTTTATTGCCCTCCGCTGGTATTGCGCTGGATATGGTGATGCAAGTGGCTTTAGCTACTTCGTTAGCGACCATTATTGTCACCTCTGGCTCGGCGGCGTTCAATCATCTCAAGCTGGGTAATGTTGATCTGTTTGTGGTCAAATGGTTAATGCCTGGGGTAGTGATCGGCGGCTTTGGCGGCGCGCTGCTAGCTGAACTGATCCCCAGTCAATATCTGCCCAAGGTATTTGGGGGAATCGTCTTGGTATTGAGTTGGCAAATGTTTCGTTCGATTCGTCTCTCGCATGATTATCCAATGCCCAATGCTTTACTGACTACGCTATGTGGCACAGGGATCGGTGTGGTTTCAAGTTTGGCAGGGATCGGTGGTGGCTCGTTATCGGTGCCATTTTTAAATCGACATGGCATTGAGATGAAAAAAGCGGTTGGCTGTTCTTCAGTCTGTGGCTTTGCGATTGCCATTGCGGGCATGGCGGGGTTTATTTGGCAAGGTTATCAGCTCGAAAATTTGCCACCATACAGTATTGGCTATGTTTATCTGCCCGCTTTGCTGGCGATTGCGACGACCTCAATCCTGACCACGCGGATTGGTGCTAAGCTCGCCAGTCAAATACCGACGGCACAGTTGAAGAAGTTATTTGCGATTTTTTTAATGTGTGTTGCTGTGACCATGTTATTTCAATAACGCCATAAATCATGGCATTACTATTTTACAAGAGAAGGTTTGTTATGCCCGAGGGTTACCTGCAGTTTCCTAATATTGACCCAGTACTGTTTTCTATCGGCCCGCTGGCGGTGCGTTGGTATGGTTTAATGTATCTGGTCGGTTTTTTATTTGCGATGTGGTTGGCGAATCGTCGCGCCGAGCGGCCAGCTAGTGGTTGGAGCCGTGAACAAGTCTCCGATCTGTTGTTTGCTGGTTTTCTCGGTGTGGTGGTTGGTGGGCGAGTCGGTTATGTACTGTTTTACAATTTCGATCTGTTCCTTGCCGACCCAATCTATCTGTTTCAAATCTGGACCGGTGGTATGTCATTTCACGGTGGCTTACTGGGTGTGATCGCTGCGATGGCCTGGTATGCCCACAAAAACCAGCGCACTTTCTTTGGCGTGGCTGATTTTGTTGCGCCCTTAGTGCCATTTGGATTGGGCATGGGGCGGATTGGCAACTTTATGAACAGTGAATTGTGGGGACGGGTAACGGATGTGCCTTGGGCCTTTGTGTTCCCCAATGGGGGACCGCTGCCACGTCATCCTTCGCAGCTTTATGAGTTTGCTTTAGAGGGGGGGGTACTGTTTTTGATCCTCAATTGGTTTATCGCCAAACCGCGTCCGCTTGGTAGTGTGTCTGGCTTGTTTTTAGCCGGCTATGGTAGTTTCCGTTTCTTAGTGGAATATGTGCGTGAGCCGGATGCGCAGTTAGGTCTGTTTGGTGGCTTCATTTCGATGGGGCAAATCCTCTCTTTACCGATGGTGATCATCGGGATGTTGATGGTGGTGTGGTCTTACAAACGTGGTCGCTATCAAGATCGTGTCGTAGCAAAATAGGGTAGTTAGGTGAAACAATATTTAGAACTTTGTCAGCGCATCGTCGATCAAGGTGTTTGGGTTGAAAATGAACGCACTGGCAAACGGTGTTTAACCGTGATTAACGCCGATTTGACTTATGATGTTGCCAATAATCAGTTTCCACTGGTGACAACCCGTAAGAGTTTTTGGAAAGCGGCGGTCGCGGAATTACTGGGCTACATTCGTGGCTATGATAACGCCGCCGATTTTCGTCAGTTAGGCACCAAAACTTGGGACGCCAATGCGAACTTGAATCAAGCTTGGTTGAGTAATCCTTATCGTAAAGGTGAGGATGATATGGGACGAGTTTATGGCGTACAGGGTCGAGCGTGGGCTAAACCTGATGGCGGGCATATCGACCAATTGCAAAAAATTGTCGATGATTTGACGCGTGGAGTGGATGACCGAGGTGAGATCCTTAATTTTTACAATCCAGGTGAGTTTCACATGGGCTGTTTGCGTCCCTGTATGTACAGCCATCACTTTTCGTTATTAGGGGATACCTTATATCTCAATAGTACTCAGCGTTCGTGTGATGTCCCGCTTGGGCTCAATTTCAACATGGTTCAAGTCTATGTGTTGTTGGCCTTCATGGCGCAGATCACCGGTAAAAAACCGGGTATGGCTTACCATAAGATCGTCAATGCTCATATTTATCAAGATCAGTTAGCCTTGATGCGTGATGTGCAGCTTAAACGTGAGCCACTCGCTGCGCCTCAGTTCCATATCAATCCTGAGATCAAAACGCTGCATGATTTGGAAACTTGGGTCACTTTGGATGATTTTGAGGTAACGGGATACCAGTTCCATGACTCGATTCAATATCCGTTTTCGGTCTAAAGGCAACACAGGCTAGAGCAATAAATTGTGTTTGAGATCGCCAAACAGCAAAAGCGCCCAAATTATGGGCGCTTTTTTATCCATCGATAGTCAATAAGGCTTAAGCTGTTAAAGCGAGGATTGCACCTGGAATGACCACAAATACACCCAGTAAGTAGGCAAGCACCACCATTTTATTTTTACATGCCCAAGTTGAAATCAGCTCAGCCCCTTTGATCGGCAGTTCGCGCAGGAATGGAATACCATAGATCACTACAGTTGCCAGTAAATTAAAGCATAAGTGTACCAAAGCAATTTGTAGAGCAAATACCGCAAACTCACCTGAAACCGCTGTTGCCGCAAGTAGTGCGGTGATACAAGTACCGATATTGGCACCTAGCGTGAATGGGTAGATTTCGCGGATCTTTAATACACCAGAACCGACCAAAGGCACCATCAGGCTGGTTGTCGTTGACGAAGATTGTACCAGTACCGTTACTACAGTACCTGATGCAATTCCGTGCAGCGGACCACGGCCGATGGCATTTTGTAAGATTTCACGGGCTCGGCCTACCATCAGGCTTTTCATCAGTTTACCCATTACGGTAATCGCCACAAAAATGGTCGCAATACCGAGCACAATAAGCGCAACTCCACCTAATGGATAACCCAGAAACGCAAGTTGGCTTTCAAGAGTGCTGAGTACAGGCTTAGTAATCGGCTTGATAAAATCTAAGCCTTTCATGCTCATATCGCCGGTTGCCAGCAATGGTGATACCAACCAGTGTGACACTTTGGCTAAGATACCAAACATCATTTCGAGAGGTAGGAAAATCACGACTGCTAACAGGTTGAAAAAATCGTGGATAGTGGCACTGGCGAACGCACGGCGGAATTCCTCTTTACAACGCACGTGACCTAGGCTGACCAAGGTATTGGTAACGGTAGTACCAATATTAGCGCCCATCACCATTGGAATCGCTGTCTCAACCGGTAAACCTCCGGCGACTAAGCCAACAATAATCGAAGTGACGGTACTTGAGGATTGGATCAGGGCGGTGGCCACTAAACCAATCATTAATCCCGCAACTGGGTGTGAAGCAAATTCAAACAGAACTTTAGCTTGATCGCCAGTCGCCCATTTAAAACCACTGCCGACCATCGCGACAGCAAGAAGTAGTAGATACAGCATGAAAGCCAAGTTTGCCCAGCGCAGGCTCTTCGTCGTCAGCGAAATTGACGCTGTTGGGGAAGTTGCTTGGTTTATCATCATTTTCTCCGTGGACCGTTATTTAAAGGTGCGGTCGGTTATTCAATTCGAGGCCGATGGTAGAGTGGAAATATTTCACTAATATGACACTTTGGTGTAATCGGCAATTAATTGATCCAATTTTGCCGCTGACTTAAAAGCTTAGCCAATTTGATTTTTTTATCTTGCTGATTTTAAAGGGATAGCAAGCGCTGGTAAGGGATGCGCTCGAATGGGGAGATCGGCAATAAAGTTGCAATAAGTCGAATAAAGCCAAGTGTTACATATTCATAATATGACGATTGGTTGATTTTTGTTGTGGAAAAATTCAGTGTTATTTGTCGTTTTATTCGGTTTATTCGAATTTATTGTGATAACAGAACGCATCTGTTATAAAACGGTTTGGTTTTTATTGGGTGCCACAAGCCATGTCTCATCTTAATTACAATCACCTCTATTACTTCTGGATGGTATGCAAGCAAGGCTCGGTGACTAAGGCGGCAGATGCCTTATTTTTAACGCCACAAACGGTTACCGGACAGATTAAAGCCCTCGAAGATCGTCTTGATGGCAAATTAACCAAGCGCAATGGTCGTAGCATTGAAGCCACGGAATTGGGGCAATTGGTGTTTAAATATGCTGATCGCATGTTTGGCTTGAGTTATGAAATGTTAGATATCGTCAACTACAGCCAACGTTCCAACGTATTGTTTGATATTGGGGTGGCGGATGCTTTATCAAAAAGATTGGTGAGTAAAATTTTGCTCACTTCAATGCCTAACGATAATCGGATCCACTTACGTTGTTTCGAATCGACTCACGAAATGTTGTTAGAGCAGCTGGCGCAGCATAAATTGGATATGATCTTGTCTGATTGCCCTGTTGATTCAAGCCAAAGTCCGGGTTTGTTTAGTAAAAAACTCGGTGAAAGCCGAATGAGTTTCTTTAGTTTTGGTGACGTCGGCTTAGTGCCTTTTCCGGCGATCCTAGAACATAAAAAGTTACTGTTGCCTGGCAGTCGTACCGCTATGGGGCGCAAAGTAAGGCAATGGTTTGATCGACAAGGATTACAACCGAATATCCTCGGTGAATTTGATGATTCGGCGTTAATGAAGGCATTTGCGATTTACCATAGTGATGCGGTATTTATGGCACCATCATTTTATGTGTCCGAGGTCGATGCTGAATCGTCACTCAAGCTGATTGGTCATGTCGATGAGATCAAAGAAGAGTATTACGTGATTTTTGCCGAGCGCATGATCCAACATCCGGCGGTAAAAAATGTGTGTGATGCGGATTTTAGCAACTTGTTTTTATAGTTATCGAGAGTGATGAATTGGCTATTTGATCGACATTCGATTAGCCATGTCGTTACTGTGATGGCCACAGAATAAATCACAGCAATAAAAAAACCGGCATTAAGCCGGTTTTTATTGCTGGTTTAAAACTCAATTACAGAGCTTTGATCGCAGCAGCAAAGCGAGACTTGTGACGAGCAGCTTTGTTCTTGTGAACAAGGCCTTTAGTCGCCATACGGTCTAGGATTGGTGTAACTACTGCGAATGCAGCAGTTGCAGCTTCTTTGTCGCCAGCAGCGATTGCAGCAACAGTTTTCTTCATGTAAGTGCGCATCATAGAACGACGGCTAGCATTGTGCTGGCGACGTTTCTCAGCTTGGATAGCGCGCTTCTTAGCAGATTTGTTATTTGCCAAGGGTCTAACTCCCAAAAACATAGTTCGGTGACATTTTAAGGGCGGGAAATATCCCCGATTTGCTCTTTAATGTCAAATGATTTGTGCAAAAACCCAACTGAACCAAACAAACTTGGTATCGGAGAGCCTTCGCGGTTAAGATGGCGGGGATTCTATCAGCATTTTTTTACCAATGCTAATACTTATCTGATCTCACGATGACATTCTTATGCTTTCGAATCAGATAATTTGGTTTTGACTGTTTGTTCGAGGTTACTGTGAGTAAACGCTTACTCAAGTCAGGCATGATTGTTAGTGCTATGACTTTGATTTCTCGTGTTTTAGGTTTAGTACGTGATGTGGTGGTGGCCAATTTGATGGGGGCAGGCGCGAGCGCTGACGTGTTCTTTTTTGCCAATCGAATTCCCAATTTCTTACGCCGATTATTTGCTGAAGGGGCTTTCTCTCAAGCCTTTGTACCAGTATTAACCGAGTATCATGCCTCGGGCGATATGCATAAAACCCGCGAATTGATTGCACGAGTCTCTGGAACCTTAGGTGTTTTAGTAACAATTGTCACGTTGATTGGGGTGCTTGGATCCGGTGCGGTGACCGCACTCTTTGGTGCTGGTTGGTTTCTCGATTGGCTCAATGATGGCCCCGCGGCGGGCAAATTTGAGTTAGCCAGTCTACTTTTGAAAATTACTTTTCCCTATTTATGGTTTATTACCTTTGTTGCTCTATCAGGGGCGATTTTAAACACATTAGGTAAGTTTGCGGTCGCTTCTTTTACCCCCGTTTTCTTAAATGTGATGATGATACTCTGCGCTTGGTATCTCTCGCCCAATCTGGCACAGCCTGAGATTGGATTGGCAATTGGTGTGTTTTTAGGTGGTTTAGTTCAGTTTTTATTTCAATTGCCTTTTTTGATCAAAGCTGGTGTGCTGGTTAAGCCGAAATGGGCGTGGCGCGATCCTGGAGTGGTGAAAATTCGCACACTGATGATCCCAGCGTTGTTTGGGGTATCGGTCAGTCAAATTAACCTGCTGTTTGATTCTTTTGTGGCCAGTTTTCTGCAGACCGGCTCAATCAGTTGGCTGTACTATTCTGATCGTTTACTGGAATTTCCTCTGGGCTTATTTGGAATTGCGATCGCCACCGTGATTCTACCAGCGTTGTCGCGCAAACATGTCAATGCCCATAGTGCAGGGTTTGCCCATACCATGGATTGGGGGATCCGTATGGTGATGTTTCTTGGCATTCCGGCCATGCTTGGTTTGATGGTGTTGGCTAAACCCATGTTGATGGTGCTGTTTATGCGCGGTGAATTTACCGCCAATGATGTACAACAAGCCTCTTATTCACTGCTGGCTTATTCATCGGGTTTGCTGAGTTTTATGCTGATCAAAATATTAGCGCCTGGTTATTACTCGCGGCAGGACATCAAAACACCAGTACGTTATGGCATTATTGCCATGCTCAGCAATATTGTACTCAACGCGATTTTTGCTTGGTTTTATGGTTATGTCGGATTAGCCATTGCAACTTCTATGTCAGCTTTACTTAATATGACTCTGCTTTATGGTGGTTTGCACCGACAAGGTGTGTATCAACTTACCAGCCAAACATTGTGGTTTGTGTTGCGTTTAATTATCGCGGGGGCCGTCATGACGGGGATTATGTTATGGCAGCAAGCCAGTATGGCCACGTGGTTGAGTTGGGGAATTAGCCAGCGCGCGTTAATCCTCAGTGGGCTAATTGTGCTTGGCGCTGCGAGCTATTTGGCGGTTTTACTGTTACTAGGCATACGTCTCAAACACTTAAAAGCGGCGACAGAGTAGTGAATTTTAGGTATAATCCGCCAGTTTCGCTCCACGAGAACTCAAATATAGGTTTTAAGCATTTCCCGATGGAATTAATACGCGGTATTCATAACATTCAATCTCACCATCATGGCTGTGTGCTGACGATTGGTAATTTTGATGGGGTTCATCTCGGCCATCAACAAGTGCTTAATCAGGTGGTACAACGAGCAAAACAGATGGGATTACCCGCAGTGGTGATGACCTTCGAACCTCAACCTTTAGAGTTGTTTGCTAAACAGCAAGCTCCAGCGCGCCTGACTCGGCTGCGCGATAAGTTTGTACAATTGAGTAAACTTGGGGTAGATCGGTTGTTGTGTGTGAATTTTAATCACCACTTCGCCGAGTGGAATGCTGAGCGCTTTATTGCTGACTTGTTGGTGGCCCGTTTGGGTGTTAAGTTTCTGGTGGTTGGTGATGACTTTTGCTTCGGTCAACAGCGCAAAGGTGACTTCGCTCTGTTACAGCAAGCTGGGCAAACATTCGGTTTTGAAGTCGTCAGCACGCAAAGTTTCTGTTGGCAACAACAACGGGTCAGCAGCACGGCAATTCGTGAGGCGTTAGCTGCGGATCAGTTACTGCAAGCGGCTGCGATGTTGGGGCGTAATTACAGTATTAGTGGCCGTGTCTCGCATGGGCAAAAATTGGGCCGGACTATCGGTTTTCCTACGGCCAATATTCCGCTTAAGCGTTGTGTTTCCCCCGTGTCTGGTGTGTATGTGGTTGAAGCGTACGGTCTAGATACGATGCCGATTGCTGGGGTGGCCAATATTGGTTCTCGGCCAACCGTGAATGGGGTGCGCCAACAGCTTGAAGTGCATTTTTTTGACTTTCACGGCAACCTATATGGCAAGCAGTTGGAAGTCGCGCTATTACATAAACTACGTGATGAGCGCAAATTCGCCTCTTTTGAGGCATTAAAACAACAAATTGAATTGGATGCTGAAGCCGCAAGGGTGTGGCTGCTGCAGCTTAAGGGTTGTTCGGTTGATTCCACCCAACAACATCATGTCTAACTTCGCCCAATATAACGGAATTAAGAATCGATGAGTGATTATAAAGATACCCTGAACCTTCCTGAAACAGGGTTTCCAATGCGCGGTGATCTGGCCAAGCGTGAGCCAGAAATGTTGCAACGTTGGTATCAACAAGATCTGTACGGTGCGATCCGTCAGGCTAAAAAAGGCAAAAAATCTTTCGTATTGCACGATGGCCCTCCGTATGCCAACGGTGATATTCACATTGGCCACGCTCTGAACAAGATTCTTAAAGACGCGATTATTAAATCGAAAACCCTTTCTGGCTTTGATGCGCCTTATATTCCGGGCTGGGATTGCCACGGTCTACCGATCGAATTGATGGTAGAGAAAAAAGTTGGCAAGCCAGGGCAAAAAATCACCGCAGCTGAATTTCGTGAAAAATGTCGTGCATACGCGGCGGGTCAAGTTGAAGGTCAAAAAGAGAGCTTCAAACGGCTCGGTATTTTGGGCGAGTGGGATAAGCCTTACCGCACCATGGATTTTATCACTGAAGCCAACATTATCCGTGCATTGGGTAAAATTGCCGATAATGGTCATTTGCTCAAAGGTTTTAAACCAGTTCACTGGTGTACCGATTGTGGTTCAGCACTGGCTGAAGCGGAAGTGGAGTACAAAAACAAAGTCTCGCCTTCGATTGATGTGCGCTTTAAAGCCGCTGACGAAGCCGCGCTACTGGCTAAGTTTGACCTTAAAGCGGGCCATGAAGGTCAAGGTGATGTGTCGATTGTTATTTGGACTACCACACCTTGGACCTTGCCGGCTAACCGCGCAGTGTGTCTGCGTGCAGATTTAGAATACGTATTGATCCAAGTGGAAGGTGAGCAACCAGAGCGGATTATTGTCGCCTCTGAACTGGCCAAATCGGTGATGGATCGTGCGGGCATTCAGCATTTCCATAACCTTGGTTTCGCAAGTGGTGCCGATCTGGAATTAGCCCAGTTCCAACATCCATTCTATGCCTTTACCGTACCGGCTATTTTAGGCGATCACGTGACCACCGATTCTGGTACGGGTGTGGTACATACTGCGCCGGGTCATGGTCAAGAAGACTTTGCGGTTGGTCAACACTACGGTTTGGAAGTCGCCAACCCAGTCGGTTCAAATGGTGTCTATCTGGCCGATACTGAACTGTTTGCCGGTCAGCATGTATTTAAAGCCAATGATTCAGTGTTAGAGGTGCTCAAAGAGCGCGGCGCACTGCTGCATCATCACGCGTATGAGCACAGTTACCCACACTGTTGGCGTCACAAAACGCCGATCATCTTCCGTGCCACACCGCAATGGTTTGTCTCGATGGAGCAAGCAGGTCTGCGTGAACAAGCACTGAGCGCGATCAAAGGTGTGCAATGGATGCCGGATTGGGGTCAAAGCCGAATTGAAGGCATGGTTGCTGGTCGCCCTGAGTGGTGTATTTCACGGCAGCGTACTTGGGGCGTGCCGATTGCTCTCTTTGTTCATAAAGAAACCGCGGAACTGCACCCTAACAGCGCTGAGCTGATTGAGAAAGTGGCACAACTGGTTGAGCAAAAAGGTATTCAAGCATGGTGGGATCTAGATACTGCGGAGCTACTGGGCGCAGAAGATGCGGCCAACTATGAGAAGGTACTGGATACTCTAGACGTATGGTTTGACTCTGGTGTGACTCACTCTGCCGTGGTGGATGCGCGGAGCGAATTCAATGGCGCACAAGCGGATATGTACCTAGAAGGTTCCGATCAACACCGTGGTTGGTTCCAATCCTCACTGATCTCTTCTATCGCAATGAAAGGTCAAGCACCTTACAAAGAAGTGTTAACGCACGGTTTCGTGGTTGATGGTCACGGTCGTAAAATGTCGAAATCGGTGGGTAACGTGGTTGCGCCGCAAGATGTGACCAATAAGCTCGGTGCGGACATTCTGCGTCTGTGGGTTGCTTCCACCGATTATACCGGTGAAGTGGCGGTTTCCGACGAGATCCTTAAGCGTTCAGCAGATGCGTATCGTCGTATTCGTAATACCGCGCGCTTCTTCCTGGCTAACTTAAATGGCTTTAATCCAAGCACCGATATTGTACCGGTTGCCGAGATGGTGGCGTTAGATCGCTGGGCAGTTGGCCGTGCACTCGCTGCACAGCAAGAGATCATCCAAGCTTATCAAGATTATAACCTGCATACCGTGGTACAACGTTTGATGAACTTCTGTTCAATCGAGATGGGCTCCTTCTATCTTGATGTGATCAAAGATCGTCAATACACCGCCAAGCGTGGTGGCCATGCGCAGCGTAGTTGTCAAACCGCTTTGTTCTTCATTGTTGAAGCACTGGTGCGTTGGATGGCGCCAATTATGTCGTTTACGGCGGATGAAATTTGGAATGCGATGCCAGCACAACAAGCCGATGGCAGCCAACGTGATCAGTTTGTGTTTACTAGCGAATGGTTTGATGGCTTATTTGGTCTGGCGGAAGGTGAAGAGCTTAATAACGCATTTTGGGATGAAATCCAGCAAGTGCGTGGCGCGGTGAATAAGCTGCTAGAAAATGCACGTAACGAAAAGCGGATCGGTGGTTCATTGCAAGCCGAATTGGTGTTGTTTGCCGATCAAGCGTTGGCAAGCAAGCTTGCGAAACTGGGTGATGAGCTACGCTTTGTGCTGCTGACATCACAAGCGGTGGTTAAACCATTGGCAGAGAAGGGTGATGCTGCACAGGCAACTGAAATTGATGGCTTGTGGTTGCAAGTGAACAAAACTGAAGCTGAGAAGTGTGATCGCTGCTGGCATCATACCCCTGATGTAGGAACGCTAGCTGGCCATACCACGATTTGTGGCCGCTGTGTGACTAACGTTGAGGGTGAAGGTGAAGTTCGTCAATTTGCGTAACTTAGGCTGAGCATCATGTCAAATTTGCCACTGAGTGTTAAACAATCCGGATTGCGCTGGCTATGGCTAGCGCTGCTGATGTTCATTGCTGATATTACGATTAAGTGGGTCGTGATGAACAATATGGGTTATGGCTGGGGGAATCGCATTGAGATCCTCCCATTCTTTAACCTGCTGTATGTGCATAATTACGGCGCCGCATTTAGTTTTCTGAGCGATCAGCAAGGTTGGCAGCGTTGGCTGTTTACTGGCATCGCTTTTGCGGTGACCGGAATGCTCACCTACTGGATGCGTCGTCTACCGGCCAGTGATAAGTGGAATAATATCGCTTATGCGCTGATTATTGGTGGTGCACTCGGTAATGTATTCGACCGTGTTGTGCATGGTTTTGTGGTCGACTATCTCGATTTTTATTGGGCTAGCTACCATTGGCCAGCCTTTAATTTAGCCGATAGTGCGATCTGTATCGGAGCGGCGATGATCATTCTCGATAGTTTTCGAGTAGATAAAAAAGCACCACCACAGTCTTAAGCGTACTGTCTAGTTGTCGGTTGATTACGGTGAATAACCATAAGCGCTGTCCGTTGATTCGGAGAGCGCTTTTTATTATAAAGGCTGGGATTTGATGTAGGCCTCAGCATGGCATGGAGATTTTTTCTGCTAAAAGGTTTGGTCTACAATCCCTCCATAACGATGAGCAATGAGCAAGCCCATGAAAATATTGTTAGCTAACCCTCGCGGTTTCTGCGCCGGTGTCGATCGTGCGATCAGCATTGTTGAACGCGCGCTTGAACTTTATCAGCCGCCGATTTATGTACGCCATGAAGTGGTGCATAACCGCTTTGTGGTTGAAGGGTTAAAGCAGCGCGGCGCTTGTTTTGTTGAGGAATTAAATGAAGTTCCTGACCATAATATCGTAATTTTTTCGGCTCATGGCGTTTCACAAGCTGTGCGCCAAGAAGCCAAAGAGCGTTCACTGACGGTATTTGATGCCACTTGCCCACTGGTGACCAAAGTGCATATGGAGGTGGCGCGTGCCAGCCGTAAACACATGGAAGTCGTGTTGATTGGCCATGCAGGGCATCCAGAAGTAGAAGGCACTATGGGGCAATATGTCAGTGACTCGGGTGGCATGTATCTGGTCGAAAAACCAGAAGATGTATTGTCACTACAAGCGAAGGTGAAAGATCCGAATCATCTGCATTATGTGAGTCAAACTACGCTATCGGTCGATGAGACGGCGGACGTGATTGACGAACTGCGCCGAGTGTTTCCGCACATTCAAGGGCCACGTAAGGATGACATTTGTTATGCCACTCAAAACCGTCAAGATGCAGTACGGTTATTGGCGGCACAAGTGGATGTGATGGTGGTGGTCGGTTCGAAAAACTCTTCTAATTCAACGCGTTTGAAAGAGTTGGCTGAAAAACTTGGCACACCAAGTTATTTAATTGATTGTCCGCAAGATATTGATCCGCAATGGTTTGAACAAGCAAAGATGGTCGGGGTTACGGCTGGCGCCTCTGCGCCACAACAATTAGTCGATCAAATTTTGCATCGCATCAAAGCGCTCGGCGCCAACTCGGTGGAAGAGGTGCTCGGGCGTGAAGAGAATATGTTTTTTGAAGTACCGAAAGAGCTACAAATTAAAGCTCTGGATTAGTCTGATTTGAGCTTAATTGGAACACATACGGCTCCCATTCAGGGAGCCGTATGCTTAAATGCTGATGGCTGATTGTTGAGGGCTTAAAGCAAAGTCACCTTATGATTGGATGATAGTGCTGTATCCATATCCGTGGTTGCCTCACCATCTTTCGGATCTAAATCAGGAAATCGTCCGACAATCGCCTTCAACTCTTCTTGGTTCTCACGTAACGCATTGACACAGTCACGATCTAATTTGCCTTCGCTGACCATTTTTTCAAGTTCTAACAAAGTATGAGTGATTGATTGCGCTTGCTGGTAAGGACGGTGCGCCGTGAGAGCATCAAAAATATTGGCGACGGCCACAATACGTGCCGGAATGGGGATCTGCTCACGAGTGAGACCAAACGGATAACCACTCCCATCTAAAAACTCGTGGTGGTAAGCCATGATTTCACGCAGTACCGCAAGGCAAGGATGGTGGGGAGTGCCGAGCTTTTCAATCACATTATTCAGTAACTCGATCCCATGTTCAATGTGACGATAAATCTGCAGCCTTTCACTGCTGGCGAGCGATGGATTTTTTTGTAGCAAATCGGCAGGTAACGCTAACTTACCGAGATCATGGCAAGTAGCAAATTGGCTGATGTTCTCGATCAACCCATCATCAAGTGCATATTGCTCAGCAATATCAAGGGCAATGATACGCGCATAGCGGCGAATGCGCTCTTTGTGTTGTTTTATGTATTGCCAATGATCCGGTGAGTTGGATTTCATCTGCTCGACATTTTTGATCAGATAATGGACCAGTGCGTATTCACAGCAGACAGCTTGCTGGAGTAAGTCAATATAGGCTTGTAACTGTTCAATTACTTGTGGAGTAAAGTAGTACTCTTTTGATGAGTTAAAGAACAGGAAACCGACGAAAGCCTGTTGGTGAAAAATGGGTTTAGTGAAGGATGAGCGATACTGGTGTTCGAGCAGCCACTCATTATGGCGAGTTTGACTGTGCAACTGCTGTGGCATGTCATCAATAATGCGTACCGTCTGAGTCTGTTTAATCTGTTGCAGTGAAGGCAAATCGGCAAGCGCAAATTCATAATGCACAAAATCATGACTGGCCTGAGAGCTATCGGCGTAGGTCTTGATCGAGTCCTTTTTTTTGTCATACAGCGAGAAGGAAATTCTTTTAATATCAGGAAGTTCAACGGCTATTTTTTCAAGCATGTTGACGAAGTAAGTATTTAACGAACCCACAGATGGATAATAACGCAACTGCCCGATTGGGGGTTGGATGTACATGTTACCGCCCTTTGCTTGCCTATCATATACTCAGTTTAGACAAGCTTTGGCGGGTTGACGACTGGCACTGACACTTTTCTTTTACACTAGACAAGGCCGCGAATTAAGCCAAACAGTAGAGCGCCGATGACCATGGCAAACAAAGGTACTCGTAGCGTTTTAAACAGAAAAAATCCAACCATAATAGCTGACCAGTCGAGAGGATTGTATACCGTGGTACTCCAAATCGGTTGATAAAGTGCTGCTAATAGCAAACCGACAACACAGGCATTTACGCCATGCATCGCTCCGACAATTTTCGAGCGCTGGGCCAGATTAGACCAGTGCTTTAATACCCCTAATAGCAGTAAAAAACCGGGCAGAAATATCGCTAAGGTGGCGGTTAAAGCCGCTGTGATCGGCATCTCAGGGCGTAGCAGATAACCAAGATAAGTCGCTAAGGTGAACATCGGGCCGGGCACCGCTTGTGCTGCTGCATAGCCAGTGAGGAATTGATCGCTTGAGAGGGTATCAGTAAAGGTACTCTGTAGTAGAGGTAGTACGACATGCCCGCCACCGAATACCAAACTACCAGCTTGGAAAAAATCGCTAAACAGTGTGAGCCATGGTGATCCCGCGGCGCAAATAGGTAGTCCGAATAATAATAGGGCGAAAAAGATCAATGGTTGCCAAGCTGGAGTAAAGTTGGCTGATGATGTCTGAGCTGTAGGTGCTAAATAAGCTTGGCCAGCCAGCGCCGCCAGTAGTAATAGCGCCAATTGGCTCGGTAAACTTGGCGCTAAACTGATGGTCACTGCAGTGACAATACATAGCGCTCCCGTAAGGCGTTGTTGGCAAAAGTTGCGGTACATGGTCAAACACGCATCAGCCACGACAATAATCGCGAGCAGTTTTAAACCATGGGTGATGTCCGTAAATAAAGGTGTTTGCCATAGATGGCGACTCAAGCCAGCCAACAGGAGCATGATCAATACGGAGGGCAGCGTGAAGCCGAGAAATGCCGCCCAAGCTCCAGCAATCCCGCCACGATGATAGCCAATCGCAAAGCCAACTTGGCTGGAACTGGGACCAGGTAAAAATTGGCTTAAGGCGATAAATTGTGCGTATTGTTGTTCACTCAGCCAGCCTAATTTATCCACAAAAGTGTGACGAAAGTAACCAAGATGTGCCGCTGGGCCTCCAAAACTCACCCAACCTAGTGCAAAAAAAGTTTTAAAAATAGATAACATAGGAGGAGAACCAGTATTGAATAGGTTTGCTAGCGCTAATAGAGCGGTCATCGACAAAATCTCTATCTTACATTTTATCGATGACAAGCTGATGACACTGAACTAAGGCTATTTATTTTCGAAAAAACGTAGTCGACGCAGTATCAACAGTTCCAAACCGAAAATCAGCATCAGTCCGGCACAAAATAGCCCAAAGGCAAGAGGGGAGTCGGTACCAGGAATTCCACCAACGTTTACCCCAAGTAAGCCAGTTAAGAAACTGGTGGGTAGAAAAATTGCAGCAATCACCGAAAATAAATAGGTATTTTGGTTCATTTTTTCAGCATGATACTGGCGTAACTCACCTTTGATGATTTCTAGCTCGCTCAAAAAGAAGTCGAGCGTTTCGTTAATTCGCGTCACGGTGTTGACACTGTGGCGTAGGCGCAAATGTTGGTTTTGTGCCAGCGTCATTTCACTGTTGAGATAATCATCTAAAGCGTATTGTTGTGGCTTGATGAAACGTTTGAGTTTGAGTAGTGATTTGTGGGTTTGCATTAAATCGCTGCTGAGTTCTAGCTCATCATCAAATTGAGTGATTTTCTCTTCAATTTGATCCAGATAGATGTCGATATTTTTGTTGATCTCATCGACCACCCGTACGATCAGCTCTGCCAAGCCGGCTGGGCCTTGGCCTTGCTCTAAAGCTTCACGTACCGTGCTGATAGCTTTAGATGCTGTTTTACGGGTTGAAATTAATACACCGCGGTAATACAGCAAGCGAATACTTAGCATATCGGCAGGATCGGCATTGCCACTTAAATTTACTCCGCGCAAGATCAGCAAAAAGTTTTGTCCATCATATTGCTCAAACAGTGGGCGGGTATCTTCGGCCAATAAGCTATCAACAATTGACGCTGGAATTTGTTGACCGATTAACCATTCACGTAGCCCTGCGGCATCGCGTTGGCAGTGGTACCAATCTCCCGCTTGTAGGTTTTGTAATTGAGTAGGATGACGTTGTGGAACAGCACCGTTAAAACGCCAATGATCGATAATAAACTCCATAGTGACTCTCATTCTCTCTCTAAGATAGGCAAGAAAGTAGCAATCCAGTGCTGAAGAGTCAAAGCCCGGATGGTGATCCGGGCTGATTGAGCGATTGAGCTGCCTAGAAACCCCGCATCTGAATGCGACGTAAAAATTCAGTCATTACCCGGTCATAAAGCAGATCACCTAAGAATCCATCTTCGACATGGTGGTCGATACTTGGGTTATCGTTGACTTCAATCACATAGACTTGACCATCAATTTCTTTGAGGTCAACCCCATACAGGCCACCACCAATTAGGTTGGCCGCTTTCACCGCGACATCCACTACGCTCTTTGGTACCTGCTTGAGATCGAGGGTTTCAAAACCACCAGCCGTGACTCGGCCGCTGTTGTGGTGCTGATAAATTTGCCAGTGACCGCGACTCATCATGTACTTACAGGCAAAAATAGCCTGCCGATTCATTACGCCAATGCGCCAGTCAAAATCGGTTGGCATAAACGCCTGGGCTAAAATTAGCGCACTTTTTTCAAACAGAGTCTCGGCTTCTTTTTCTAGCTCTTGCTCATTACGCACTTTCACTACCCCGCGTGAGAAAGCGCCATCTGGAATTTTTAGCACCATAGGAAAATCCAGTTGTTCCATCAAACCGGTTTTCCATTCGGGGTCAAAGCTGCGAATGATCACGCTTTTCGGGGTCGGGACCTTATTGGTTTCTAACAGCTCAGTTAAAAACACTTTATTGGTGCATTTCATGATCGATTCGGAATCATCCATCACCACTAACCCCATTTTTTCAGCGGTTTTGGCAAAGCGATAGGTGTAGTTGCTGATGTTGGTGGTGGCGCGAATAAACAGGCCGTCAAACTCACCCAGTCGAGATAAGTCATCCGGTGAAAGGGTTTCTAAGTTCATGCCTAAGCGGTTGGCAGCACGATGAAAACGTTTCAGCGCCGAAGCGTCAGATGGCGGCATTTTTTCGTCAGGATCAACCAACATTGCGATGTCATAGCGGTATTTTTTCTCTTGCTTGGGTCGTCGCCAGACTTTGGTTGAGAACATTTCCAGTGATTCAATAAAGAAATCTTGCTCGGGATCGGCCAAGTCTTGGAATGGGAAAGGTACAATTTTAATGATCTGCCATTGGCCTTGATATTTGTGCATTTCCAATTCAATCACCGGCACCATGAACTCTTCAAACAGCCGGCGTGCGAGTTTTTCCAAGCCTTTTTGTGGCGTGCGACCAAAGTAAATTTTGGTGCTAATGATCTCTTCGCTACTGCTTAGCTTGTGCATTTTGATCAGCCCTGAAGAGAGGAAAAACGGCTGATTAATATCATTGATGGCCATGACGCGTGGAATGACGCGATGGCCGCGAGCTTCTGCCATTAGTGAGACATAGTAACCACTACTCATGTAGCCGTAATCGCGGCACAGGTTGACCACCTGTACACTGCGCTGATTAAATTTCCAATCGGTATCGAGATACTGATCGACACTCACCACTTGTTCAGAAGGGAAGTATTGTCGCCAGTCACTGACCTGATCGGTCACGATTAAAAGGTTAGCCATCAGTATATTCTTCCTTGCGATAGGTCTATTATTTGATTGGTAATCTGGTCAATCCACACACGATTAAGGATGTAGAATGGACATTCGTCTTGCTACTAGCGCTGATCTCAATGCGCTTAATGCGTTAGAACAACAGTTGTTTGACGGGGACCGAATCTCTCCTCGTCAAATGAAGCGTTTTTTGCATTCGGACCATGCCGTGTTGTTTGTGGCGGATGCCGGCGACCAACTGGCTGGATATGCACTGTTGCTTTTTCATCAAGGGACACAGCTATCAAGATTGTATTCGATTGCCGTTAAGCCTGAGTTCAGAGGGCGGAGGATTGCGCAAAGTCTGGTTGAACAGTGCGAGCGTGCTGCTCTTGATCAAGGCTCGACTACATTACGGCTGGAAGTGCGTGAAGACAATACCGCCGCATTAAAATTATATGAAAAGATGGGCTATAAAACCTTGAAGCTGCTCATCCATTATTATGATGATTTGTGCGATGGACGACGGATGCAAAAACGGCTAACACCCTTAGAATCCAAAGTACTACTGCCGATGCCGTTATATGTACAAACCACGCCTTTTACTTGTGGTGCCGCTTGCTTATTAATGAGCTTTTCTTGTTTGGATGCGCAGTTTGAACCAACTCGTACTCAAGAAATGCAGTTATGGCGTGAATCGACCACCATTTTTATGGCCGCAGGCCACGGTGGTTGCAGTGGACAAGGTTTGGCGTTGGCGGCGACGCGACGCGGTTATCATGTTGAGTTGTGGAATCAGTCTAAATCGACCCCATTTATTGATAGTGTGCGTGATCCAAATAAAAAACAGATCATTGAGTTAGTGCATCAAGATTTTTGTCAGCAACTGGCCGAGCAAGATGTGAGCATGATTGATGCGCCGCCTTCACAACAGCAGCTTGAAGCATGGGTAAGGCAGGGGGCTTGTGTGCTGCTGTTGATCAGCACCTATCGCTTTGATGGTAAGAAAGAGCCGCACTGGATTGTGCTGAGTGGCTTGAGCGATAAATTCTTCTTTTTTCATGATCCGCATGCCGAATCGGAAGAGCATGCAGTGGGGTCGGGATACATCCCCGTCGGGAAAGCAGCGTTAGCACAAATCATCGGCTTTGGTAAACAAAAGCAGATTGCTTGTGTGGTGATCACCCCGCGTCAAGCGCAGGAATAGAAAAGAGCACCGTACGTGTACCATCACGCAAATGGCTTGGATTGCCAAGCCATTGTCGTGCTTGGTGTCGCTAAATCAGTCGCACTGAGCTAACACCATATTTGCAGGCCGCTGATCGATCAAGCTCACCGTTCGATCAGTTATTTTTGTGCAGTTCGCTGTTGAGTTCGACCGCTGATTTATTGGCGAGACATTCAATTTGTCCGGTCAGCGAATTACGACGGAACAACAGATCAGAAACGCCAGCTAGATCGCGCGCTTTAATAATATCGACTTGGTTGCCCTCTTTATCCAGCATACGCACCTTGGTTCCCGCTGTGACATATAGACCCGATTCAACGGTGCAGCGATCGCCGAGTGGGAAACCTAAGCCTGCGTTGGCGCCCAGCAGTGAGTTTTCCCCAATCGAGATCACCACTTTGCCGCCACCAGACAGTGTGCCCATGATTGATGCGCCACCGCCGATGTCTGAGCCATTACCGACCACGACACCGGCAGAGATACGACCTTCCACCATGCTCACACCAGTGGTGCCCGCATTAAAGTTGATAAAGCCTTCATGCATTACCGTCGTACCTTCGCCAACATGAGCGCCAAGGCGTACCCGTGAAGTATCGGCGATACGGGTGCCGGTTGGGACCACGTAGTCGACCATTTTCGGGAATTTATCGACACAATCAATCGTTAACACTTGGCCTGCCAGACGCGCTTCAATTTGGCGCTCCGCTAGCTCTGGCAGATCAATCGGGCCTTGGTTGGTCCATGCGATGTTGTGCAGTAGGCCGAAAATGCCCTCCAGCACGGTACCGTGTGGCTGCACCAGACGGTGTGAGATCAGTTGTAGCTTGAGGTAACCTTCAGCCACGCTTTGTGGCTTGTCGTCACTGGCCAGAATTACCAGTACTAGAGGCTGATGACTATTCGCCGCTTTATCGGCAAATGCAGCACTGGCCGCTTGTTGATGAGCGGCGAATACGGCGGCTAATGCTTGACTTTGTGCGGCGCTGATATCTAGCGCTTGATTGCCTGCTTGGTAGTCTACGATCGCAGCCAATTTGGCCACCAAAGCATCGCTAGGCGCCAGAATCGGGGTTGGGAAGAAGGCTTCAATAATTTTTCCATCACGATTTTTGGTCGCGGTTGCTAGACCTAAAGCAAAGTACGCCATGTGTATTCTCCATAATCAAAGGTGAGTTGAGCATCTATACCCTTCCTACTTGAAGATGCAGCGGTATTGGCGACGTTCGTTCACCCCAATCACATGGTTTGTCTATGCTCATGGGGACTCACTCACTTACTGCCTACCTGCAACTCCAAGTTGTTTGGGTATACTGCTCAACCGATCGGTTGTTTATCATCATAAAGAGTGGATGAGCTGGATAAAAGAGCGTACTGGTAATCCGTCGGTAAAAGGATACCTTTTGTCTTTTTAAAGAGATATTGCGTTATCCCCTTCTTACTTGAAGCTGCAGTGGTGTTGGCTACGTTCGTTCACCCCAATCACATCGTTTATCTATGCTCATGAGGATGAACTCTCTTGCCGCCTACCTGCAACTCCAAGTCGTTTGGGTATAAAAAGAATCCCGTTCATTTTTCGCATTGTTGCGTTGATGAGCCAATCTCAGCCAATAAAAAACCGCTGGCTTAAGCAGCGGTTTTCTCGATTAGGCAGCGTCGTCAACCGACTCATCTTCATCACTGTCTACAACTGCTTTCGGCTTTTTGCCGGTTACGGTTGGAGCCGGTTTACGTTTGGCTCCCAGTGCGCACAATACGTCTTCTTTGTTTTGCGCCAAGAACATCGCTAGCTCTTCTTGCTTGGTTTCATCTTCGATCAGAGCACTTTTACCGAGCAATTCGAATAGCTCGTCTGCCATATCCAGCATTTTGTCATAAGCGTCAGCTTCGGCTTTCGAGGTAAAAGTCATTTTCTCTTCTCCGTTGCGCTCTACCACGTACTTCACGATAACAGCCATGGTTAATCCTCTAGTTTGGTCGCGAAAAATAACTGGCTGTTTATACAGTTTTTGGTCACTAAAGTCCAGTGACGAGCACTAAAATGGGCGTTGAGTCATATCCCTTACTTTGTGGCTGGATCGAGTTGCAACAAGGGGCTGTGGTTGGCCCATTGTGGGCAAAATGCAATGAATTGGCGCAGTAGTGGGGTTTGGTATTTCTCTTTATGTACCAACATCCAGAATCGACGTTGCATATCAAGCGGTACATTGAGGATCACCACGCGACCATCTTGTTGCGGCGTGTTGGCCGCTAAGCGAGATAAACAGCCTAGCCCTAAACCGGAGCAGACACTGTTGATCAGCGCTTCGGTGGTATTGAGCTCAAACGCTTCAATCCAGTGTTCGATGCGTGGCGCGATCACGCGTAAGAAGAACTCACGTGAGCCTGAACCCGCCTCACGCAGTACCCAGTGAGAGTGTTCAAAATCACTCATCACCAAACGCTGTTGCTGCGCAAGGGGATGATCCGGCGCGCAGATAATACACATCTCATCTTGGCTAAATGGCGTTGAGATCAGTTCGGGATGTAGCGTTTTGCCTTCAATCAGACCGATATCAAGCTCGTAATCGACCAGCTTTTGGCACACTTGTGCCGAATTGGAAATAAATAGGCTTTGTGAAGGATGCGGATGCAGTTGACGAAAGGCGCTGATCAAATAGGGGGCAATTTGGTTGCCAACCGTATCGCTGGCCCCAATCCGCAGTTTGCCGGTTAGGTTCTGCTGTTCATCAAATAGGCGGTCGATATCGTTAGCACGTTGCAACAATTCATCGGCTAAGGGCAACAATTTTTGCCCTTCCTGATTGAGCACTAAACGGTTATTGACCCGATCAAACAGAGCATGGCCGAGCTGTTTTTCCAGCTCAGACAGCGCCACACTGACTGCTGCTTTAGACAGATACAGCACTTGAGCGGCGATGGTCAAACTTTTGTGTTGCGTAATAGTGGTAAACACCCGCAATTGTTTGAGTGATATATGGCTAGCCATGATTGATGTTTAGTTTTATTGAACATGTGTTAGAAATAATTAGATAGTTGAAAACAAAGTGCAAGCGTAAGATGCGCCTATTCATCGTTTACCAACCATAGAGAGACAGTATGATTCGAGCCGCAAAAGCAAAAGTGATGGGAGCACCGACCCCAATGGCGGGTTTGGCACTCGGGATTGCGAGTTTGGGCTGGTGTTGGGAAAACATGCTTGCGGCCAACGGGATCGCGCAGTGGACGGGGGCCGCACTGGCCAGTATTTTACTGCTGATCCTCGCTTTCAAATTTTTATGGCATGGTCATTTACTGCGCCAAGATCTCGCGCATCCGGTGGTGGGCAGTGTGGTGCCGACCTTTGCGATGGCAACCATGGTGGTATCGGCGTCACTTGGTCACTTTTACCCGCTGGCGGGAGATGCGTTGTGGCTATTGGCGGTCGGTTTACACCTTCTATTTTTGGTGAGCTTTGTGTATCACCGCAGTCAAGCATTTGAGCTACATCATATGGTGCCGAGTTGGTTTGTTCCGCCGGTGGGAATTATTGTGGCGGATGTAGCGTTTTCCGGTAATCCATTGCTCGCCCCGATTGCGCACATTGCTTTACTGTTTGGCATGCTGGCTTACGCGGTGATGCTGCCGATGATGATCTATCGCTTTATTTTTACGCAAGAAATTCCAGATGCCGCGAAACCGACGTTAGCGATCATGGCGGCACCTGCCAGCCTCTCTCTAGCGGGTTATCTGACGGTAGTGACTGAACCTTCACCGGTCATTGTTGCACTGTTATTTGGCATTGCGGTACTGATGACGGCCATTATCTACTTGGCGTTCACCCGTTTACTGCGGCTACCCTTCAGCCCTGGTTACGCGGCTTTTACCTTCCCGATGGTGATTGGCGCTACCGCGCTGTTTAAAATGGCGCAGTGGATGGAAAATATCGGCGTGGCCGAGCGTTATGTGGCGCAAGTGCATGGTTTGGCGAGTTTAGAGTTGATAGTCGCTACTGTGGTGGTGAGCTATGTAGCAATCCGTTATCTGGCGTTTTATCAACCACACAAAGTGTTAGTGGGTTCTCGTTAACCCCCCTTCCTACTTGAAGTTGCAGCCGTGTTGGCGACGTTGGTTAACCCCAGTCACATAGTTTGTCTATGCTCATGGGGACTCACTCACTTGCCGCCTATCGGCAACTCCAAGTGGTTTGGCTATATATTGAGATCGAGCCCCACGCTTTTTTATCCTTCCTGACATGCACTTATGCTACTCTCCGCTGATGATGAGCCGAGCAGCATGAGTGCATTGTGTTTACTGTCTACCACTCCAACCACCTTGAAACGCTGAAAATCCTACTGGTGCATTTGATCAAGCATGAGCCTTTGTCCGATCCCTTGCAGGCGGAATGCATTTTGGTGCAAAGCCCCGGCATGTCGCAATGGCTGAAAATGGCACTGGCCAGTGAATTGGGCGTCGCGGCCAACTTAGAGTTTCCGCTGCCAGCGACGTTTATCTGGCAGATGTTTACTCAAGTGTTGCCTGATGTGCCAGCGCGTAGCGCGTTCAATAAAGAAGCGATGAGCTGGCGTTTGATGGAACTCTTGCCCAAGCTGCTGGACCGCATTGAATTTGAGCCGCTGCAACGCTATCTGCAAGAGGATAGTGATGATTCAAAACGCTTTCAGCTCGCGGAAAAAATTGCCGATATTTTCGATGGTTACTTGGTGTATCGCCCCGACTGGATTTTAAGTTGGCAAGCGGGAGAAGAGGTGGCCGAGCTTGCCGGTCAGCACCCGTGGCAAGCGATTTTGTGGCGTGAACTGTACGCTAGCACTCGCGAGCAGGGGCATTCGATCTATCATCGTGCCAATCTCTATCAACGCTTTATTGATCAGTTAGCGAGCGGCGAGCTGGATCGCAGTCAATGGCCAAAGCGTTTGTTCATCTTCGGCATTTCTGCGCTACCCCCGCGTTATATTGATGCGCTGCACGCGATGGGTGAGCATATCGATGTGCACTTGATGCTGAGCAACCCGTGTCAGCACTATTGGGGTGATATTCGTGACCGCAAATATCTGGCGCGGGTAGCGGCGCAAAAACGCCAGCAAATGCATATACATGGCGAGCAAGTTACGATCGGCAGTGAAGTTTCGCCGCTCAAAGGCGATCTAGAAAGCTATCTGCACCAGTCGCTGCATCTGAGCCACGCGGTGGGCAATAGTTTGCTCGCATCAATGGGGAAAATGGGGCGCGATAACCTCGCGCTACTCGCGCAGCATCAACCATCCGAATTAGAGCTATTTATTGAGGTGGAACGCGATTCATTGCTGCATCATATTCAAGCCGATATTTTGCATTTACAAGAGCATCAAGACGATGCCAAGTTCGCCACTAGCCAGCATAAACCGAGCATTTTGGCACAAGATGATTCCCTGCAGATTTCGCTATGCCACAGTCCGATCCGTGAAGTTGAAGTGCTACACGATCGACTGCTGGCGGAATTTGAACGTGATCCGAGCTTAAAACCGCGCGATGTGATCGTGATGGTGCCAGACATTAACGCCTACGCACCTTATATTCAGGCGGTGTTTGGTAATGCGCCCGGCGAGCGCTTTATTCCATTTTCAATTTCTGATCGCAGCGCCGATCAAGAAAGCCCGATCTTAACCGCCTTTTTGCAACTGCTCGCACTGCCACAATCGCGCTGTCTGGCTTCTGAATTACTTGAACTGCTTGAAACGCCTGCCATCATGGCTCGCTTTGCGATTGATGAAGAAGAGTTCGTCACCGCTAAGCGCTGGGTGGAAGAAGCGGGCATTCGCTGGGGATTAAATAGCGCCACCGGAGCCGAGTTTGATCTGCCCGCCAGCGAACAAAATACTTGGCAGTTTGGTATCGAGCGGATGTTACTCGGTTACGCGATGCCGGCGGAAGCCGGGTTGTATGAGCTGGCAGGTCAGTGGCTTGCGCCTTACAACCCAGTGCAAGGCATGAGTGCTGAGCTGGCGGGTAAGTTGGCCAACTTTATCACTACGCTCAGTGAGCTGCGTAGCCAACTGGCGCAAACTCAAACCATGGAGCAGTGGCGTTATTGGCTCAATCAATTGTTGGAGCGCTGTTTTAGTGTCGATTTGCAAGGTGAGCTGGCACTGAAAACCATTCGTGATAGCTTGGTCAATCTAAAGCAGCAATTGGCTGATGCGGGCTACCAAGCGGAGATTTCACCTGCGATTATTCGCCAAGTGTTGAGCGATAAACTCTCCGCCACGCGGATCAGCCAGCGTTTTTTAGCCGGCCAAGTCAACTTCTGTACCTTGATGCCGATGCGCTCGATCCCATTTGCTAAAGTCTGCCTATTGGGCATGAATGATGGCGTTTATCCGCCGAATGAAATGGCCGAAGGGTTTGATCTGCGTAATATGCAGCGCCGAGTCGGCGACCGCTCGCGGCGCGAAGAGTCGCGTTACCTATTTTTAGAAGCGCTGTTATCGGCCAAACAGCAGCTTTACATCAGTTATGTCGGGCGTTCAATTCAAGATAACCGCGAGTGCATGCCCTCGGTATTGGTCAGCGAATTGCTGGAATATTGCGAGCAAAATTACTGTTTAGCGGGCGATGAACATTTAACCAGTGATGATTCTGGCCGCCGCTTGGTGGCGCACTTAACCACTGAGGCGGCGATGGTGCCGTTTAGTCCGCAGGCGTTTATCGCTGGCAGTTTCGCCCGTGAATGGTTACCTGCCGCCCGTCGGCAAGGCCAGCGTCGGGCAGATTTTCTGACCCCACTCAGTGATTATCGCTTGGAAGTGAGCTGGCCGTTTGAGCTGGAGCTGGTTGAGTTACAACGTTTTTGGCGTTTGCCGGTTGAGTATTTTTTCAAGCGCCGTTTAAAAGTGAGTTTTGAGCCGCCGCTGGCGATGCTCGACGATGATGAACCGTTTGCCCTCAATGGGCTGAGCGCCTATCAGTTGCGTGATGAGTTGGTGGAAAAATTGCTCACGTGCCGCACTACTGCCGAGCGTGATCACTGCGTCGCGCAGTTTGCTAAACAGCAGCGCGCACAAGGCAAATTGCCGATGGCGGCGTTTGGTGAACTTGAATTAGCACAAAGTGCTGAGCAGGCGGCAGCGCTGGCCGAGAAAATTGGTTTTTTGTGCCACCAACCCCTTGCTGATACGGAAATCAACCTCCGTTTGCAGCCATTTGCCGATGATCGCGTCGTATTGCTGCGTGGTTGGTTGGTCAAGCGTTATCAATCGGGCTTAGTGCGTGCGCGCAGTGGCGCGATCCGCTCTGAAGACTTATTGGCTGCTTGGATGGATCATCTCTGTTTAGCGGCGAGTGAACAGGCGGTCACCACCCATTTGATCGGTTATCAGCGTAAAGAGGGGGTACAACATCAGATCCTGCCGCCACTCAATGATGCACAGCAAGCCAAGGCACTGCTGAGCGAGCTGGTGGCGCTGTTTTGCCAAGGTATGGATCAGCCATTGGCCTATTTTCCGAAAACGGCGTTAGCCTGTGTGGAAGCGGGCTTTTCTCGTGGTAAATATCAGCCTGATGAAGCGAAGTCCTACAAAAAAATGGCCGACACCTTTAACGACAGTTATTACCTCAAAGGTGAAGGGGATAATCGTTACATCGCGCGCATCTGGCCGCAATGGAGTGATGAATTGGCTAGCGCACTCTATTCATTAGCGATGGGCGTGCTGCAAACTGCGCGCTTGCAAGTGCAAGATGCAGGGTAAGTTCAATCATCAAGTGCTGAAAAAGCAATTAAGGTAGGAAGTGAGTGGCCGCCAGAAAATCATTATTGGTGTAGGGCGTTCGCTGTACGGCCACGGGTCAGAGGGACCACAATTCTTGTGCAACCCAGTAATGGGTTAACCTGCGCGCAGTGTAAAGTGCTGCTTCGGCTGGTGCCGTGAAGTGGATCCCATAAGCTCATACTCAATAACGGTTTTGGGTTGAGCGCAGAGAAATATTTGTCTTGCGTCACATCTGTGTGGAAAGGATAAGGATTAAGGCTGATGAGTGCCGATTCAAATAAGTTAGCGGTTACGCTGGATACGTTGCGTTTTCCCTTGCATGGGGCTCGCTTGATTGAAGCGTCGGCCGGAACTGGAAAAACTTACACCATTGCCGGACTTTATCTGCGGCTGGTACTTGGCCATGGCAGCGGTGAGACGCGTCACGCTCAGCCGCTCAGCGTGGATCAAATTCTGGTGGTGACCTTTACCGCTGCTGCGACCGCCGAGCTGCGTGATCGTATCCGTCGTCGTTTGCACGATGCACGCCTCGCTTTTGCGCGCGGTGCCAGTGACGATCCGCTGATCCACTCCTTACTTGAGGAGTTTACCGATCACAGCTTAGCGGTGTCTTTATTGCTTAATGCTGAGCGGCAGATGGACGAAGCGGCGATTTTCACCATCCACGGTTTTTGCCAACGTATGCTGACCCAAAATGCCTTTGAATCGGGCAGTCGCTTTGCAAACGAATTCATCACGGATGAAAGTCGCCTTAAAGCGCAAGTGGTGGCCGATTATTGGCGCCGACAATTTTATCCGCTGCCGATGGCTCTGGCGAGTGAAGTGCGTCGCCTATGGCCAGCGCCCTCTGCACTATTGGCTGAGATTGCGGGTTATCTTTCTGGACCGCCGGTCAAACTGACCACGCCATTAATGACTGGAGATTTGGCCGCACTGCAACAAGCGCAGATGGCGCGCATTGGCGAAATAAAGCAGCGCTGGTTAAGTGAGTGTGATGAGATAGCCGCAGTATTAGCCAGCTCGGATCTGCATAAAAATAGCCAAAATGCGCTGCTGCGCCGGGTGCCGATTCTGGATAGTTGGGCACGCAGTGAAACGCAAGATCTGCACGTGCCCTCAGAGCTTGAAGAGTTCACTCAAAGCGGGCTGCTGGCGAAATCGAAGCAAGGCAATCCGCCACAATTAGCGCTGTTTGAACGGATAGAAGCGTTTGTTGCCGAGCCAGTATCACTCAAAACCCCGCTGTTGGTGCATGCGATCCACCACTGTCGCCTGTGGCTGGCACAAGCCAAATCCGCACAACATTGGCTCTCGTTTGATGATCTACTGACCCAGCTCAGCGCGGCGTTAGATCAGGATCAGCAAGGATTGCTCGGGGAGCGGATCCGCGCGCTTTATCCGGTGGCGATGATCGATGAATTCCAAGACACCGACCCGCTGCAATACAGTATTTTCAGCCGCTTGTATCTTGAGCATCCGCACTGCGGCTGGTTGATGATTGGTGATCCGAAACAGGCGATTTACGCTTTCCGTGGCGCGGATATTTTCACTTACATCAAAGCGCGCAATCAGGTGAGTGCTCACTACACTTTGGGCACTAACTGGCGATCCAGTGCAGCGATGGTGGCGGCGGTTAACCAAGTGTTCAGCTCAGTCAGCGATCCGTTTATTTACCGCCACGATATTCCATTTTTACCGGTGGCGGCGAGCCCGAGTGCCGATCTGCGCCACTGGACACTGGCAGGGCAAGTGCAGCCGGCTTTGACCTATTGGTGGCCACAAGATGTTGAGAAATCGCAAAGTAAAACCGACTACTACGCGCAAATGGCCGAGGCCTGTGCCGCGCAGATCCAGCATATTTTAAGCGCTTCGGCGGCGGGCGAGGCCAGCTTTGATCACGGTACTTTTGATCGCGGTACTGCGATTGATGCGGGTGATTTAGCGGTATTGGTGCGCACCGGTAATGAAGCGCGTATGGTGCGCGATGCGCTTAGCCAACAAGGCATCGCTAGCGTTTATTTGTCTAACCGTGACAGCGTGTTTGCCAGTGAGGTAGCGCAAGATGTGCAACGCTTGCTGCTGGCGGTGTGGCAACCGGAAGATGAGCGTTTATTGCGCGCCGCCGTTGCTTCGCATCTGTTTGCGTTAACCGCCAGCGAGCTGGATGGATTGAATAACGATGAAAACCAGTGGGAGCAGTTGATTGCCGAGTTTCGTCACTATCGCTGGTTGTGGAGTGAGCGCGGTGTGCTGCCAATGTTACGAGCGGTATTGACTCAGCGCCATATTGCCGAACGTTGGTTAGCGGAAACAGAAGGTGAGCGTTGGCTGACCGATTACCTGCATCTCAGTGAATTGTTGCAGCAGGCGACGCGTGATATTGATAGTGATCAGGGCTTGCTGCGTTTTCTGACTCAAGCGATGGCCGATGCACAGTTAGGACTTGGCGCCAGTGATGAGCAGATCCAGCGGCTTGAGTCTGAGCGCCGCTTGGTGCAGATCGTCACCATTCATAAATCGAAAGGGCTTGAATATCCGCTGGTCTTTTTGCCATTTGCAATGAGCTATCGCGAGAGTAGCGAGGGTAAATATTACGATGCCGAGTCGGCCACGACTTGGGTTGATTTAACCGGTAATCAGGAGGCGTTAGCCAAAGCCGATCAAGAACGCTTAGCGGAAGATTTACGTTTGCTGTATGTGGCGTTAACTCGCGCAGTGTATGGCTGCTTTATTGGCATTGCTCCGCTGCGTAACGGAAATTCGAGTCAAGAGCCAACCTCGGCCCATCGCAGCGCGATGGGGTATCTGTTGCAAGATGGCCAGCCGGGTGGGATTGCCGATCTAGAGCAAGCGCTGCTCAAACAGTGTGAGCGTCTGCCGGATGTGGTCATGCAATCTCCACCGCCGCCGCGGGTTGAGCAAGCGTATCAACCACCCCAATTGGACGAGCGTGAACTGATTGCTCGCGAGTTAAGCCAAGCCATCGATCGTCGTTGGCGAGTCACCAGTTACTCAGGCTTGGTAATGCAATCGAGCCATGCTCGCTCTGATCCGATGCAAGAGATCCCCCTGCTTGACGTAGGCGGTTTTGATCTCGACAGTGCGCAAGAGGATAGCGCGCAAGAGCGAGATGGCGCGGCGCTTGAATCGCTCGAACGTTCGATTTTCAATTTCCCACGTGGCGCACGTCCCGGTACTTTCTTGCATTCGTTGTTTGAAGAGGTCGATTTTCAGCAATCGGCGCACAGTGCAGCCAATATGCAAATTATTCTGGATTTAATCGAAAGTGAGCAGATTGACGTAGAGTGGTTGCCGGTGCTGCAACAGTTGATCGATACGGTATTAAGCACGCCACTCGATGGCAAAGCGCTGCGTTTACAGCAGATCACGGCGGCCCAGCGGCTAGCAGAATTGGAGTTTTTACTGCCGATAGAAGGTTTAGATGCCGCAAATCTCAATCGGATTATTCAGCGCCATGATCCGCTTTCCGCGCAAGCGGGCGATCTCAGTTTTCATACGGTGCAAGGCATGCTGAAAGGTTTTATCGATCTGGTGGTGCAATATCAAGGGCGTTATTACGTGCTGGATTGGAAATCTAACCATTTGGGTGACGATCCTGCGGCCTATCATCCACAGCGTTTGGGCAGTGCTATGGCCGAACACCGTTATGATCTGCAATACCAGATTTACGCGTTAGCCCTGCACCGATTTTTGCGTAGCCGTTTAGCGGATTACGACTATCAACAACATTTCGGCGGAGTGTTTTATCTGTTTTTACGCGGTATGGATGGCAGCACCGAGCAAGGTGTGTTTCATACCAAGCCAAGTTTGGCTTTGTTAAATGAGTTGGATGGATTGATTGCCGGGCGCGAGCTGGCACAAAGAGCCAGTAAAGCCGGGCAGATGGAGCTTGATTTATGATGTTTTGGCAGAGTGAAATCGCGCAGCGTTTGCAGGCCCAAGGCGCGCTACGTCCTTTGGATGTGCAGTTTGCCCGCTTTATCGCGAAACAAGCTGCATTGGCTGGGCACAGTGCGGCAGAAAGTGAGCTATTGAGCGTTCTGTCTGCTGCACTGAGTGCTGAGTTAGGTCGTGGCCATATTTGTTTACCGCTGAACGATGCGCATGGCCATCGCTGCGATTTAGCGGCGCTGATCGGGTGGTATGGCGCAGCAAGTGTGCCGCACCGCGAGCGCTGGTTGGCGTTGGATTGGTCAGCGCTATTGCAAGCTTCCCCTCTTGTTGGGCACAAAGGTGAAGCGGTTCCTTTAATGTTTGATGGCACAAGGCTGTATCTGCATCGCTACTGGCATTATGAAACTCAGTTGGCTGCCCGCCTGACTGAATTGGCGACCCCTTGTCGTTTAACCAGCAGCGAATTGGCTCGTTTACGCGCGCAGCTTGATAACTTATTTGCTCGCGATTACGTGGGCTTATGGCAGGCTTTGCAAGCTTCATCCCCATCCTCGTCGCTCACTGCGGTTGAACGTATTCAATGGCTAAGTGATCGGCTAGATATTGTTGCACCACAATTGCTCGATTGGTCAGCGATTGAAGCGGTGCTGGCAAAGGCGCAGCGCGCCGCGGATTTGCAAGCGTTAGATCAACTGATTGCGCCTGAGCACTGTTTAAATTGGCAAAAAGTCGCCGCTGCTGTAGCGCTGACCCGCCGTTTTGCGGTGATTTCTGGTGGCCCAGGCACGGGCAAAACCACCACCGTGGCTAAGTTATTGGCGGCACTGATCAGCCAGAGTCTCGCGCAAGGTAAAGTACCGGAGATTAAATTGATTGCGCCTACTGGCAAAGCGGCGGCACGTTTAACTGAATCGATGGGTAAAGCCATCAGTCAGTTGGCGATTGAGCCGGCGATCGCTGCCGCAATCCCCAGCAGTTCCAGTACCATTCACCGTTTGTTAGGGGCGATCCCAGGCAGTGCCGAGTTTCGCCATCATGCGCACAATCCACTGCATCTGGATTTACTGGTACTCGATGAAGCCTCGATGGTCGATTTACCCTTGATGGTCAAATTGTTAGAAGCGCTGCCTAAACATGCTCGCTTGATTTTGCTCGGTGATAAAGATCAGTTAGCCTCGGTTGAGGCTGGTGCCGTCTTAGGGGATATTTGCAGTTTCATCAGCCAAGGTTATAGCGCAGAGCAGGGTACGCAACTGGCGGCATTGACTGGCTTTACCACTTTGAAGCCTGCGGCGAGTCATGCCGTGAATCCACTGGCGGATTGTCTGTGCATGCTGCAAAAAAGCTACCGCTTTGATGCGCGTTCAGGGATTGGGCAGTTGGCCAAAGCGATCAATAGCGGTGTGCCAGCGCGAGTTAACGCAGTGTGGCAGCAGCAGTTTAGTGATATCGAGCATTTTGCTTTAAGCGGTACCCATTATCAGCAACTGTTGCACACCTTAGTACAAGCGTATCGCCCCTATTTAAGCTTGATCCAATCTCCTCATTTAAATTCAGCGGCGTTGCCAGCCAGTACTCCAGATATGCTCACGTTGGCCAAAGCCGCACTGGATGCCTTTAGTCGCTGCCGATTACTGTGCGCATTGCGCGAAGGTGATTTTGGGGTGGCAGGCTTAAATGCTCGCATTGAACGCGCACTCAATGCGCATAAGTTGATCAAAAGCCAAGAAGAAATTTGGTATCACGGACGACCGATCATGGTCACGCGTAACGATCATGGTTTGGGTCTCTACAATGGTGATATTGGTTTGTGTTTGCGCGATGATGGGGATGAGCTGCGTCGACTAAAAGTCTATTTTGAACTGCCCGATGGCAGCATCAAGGCGGTGTTGCCGAGCCGAGTTCCTCAGCATGAAACCGCTTATGCGATGACAATTCATAAATCGCAAGGCAGTGAATTTGATTTAACGTTGTTGATCTTACCGCCAGAGCATAGCCCGATTTTGACCCGCGAGCTGGTGTATACCGGTGTCACACGAGCTAAACAGCAACTGAAATTGTATTGCGAACCGTCAGTGTTACAGCGGGCGATTAAACTGAGTACCCAAAGGGCGAGTGGTTTAGTGGTGCGTTTACAGCAGTAAATGCTCCGCCAATCCGTGGCGGTAGGGCATTAAAGATTGGAGAACGCTTTGGTAAAGGTGATATTACGGATTTGGTGGCGTTGACAAGCTTCGATCAGCATCATCTTAAGGCTCTCAGAGGCGGGAAACACACAATGTACATGCACACCAGACAGAAAATCAGCGTCTGCCATATCCCAAAAACTTTGTAGCGAGTTACAAATAACAGTTTTCATTGACGATTTGCTCTTAGGTACTGAATTTAGTAGTAAAAGCAATCCATGCGTGGCGCTAAGCACACGATGAGAGTGATCACCTCACCCAGTGTTCAAGCGCCTAATCCTAACGACTTGATTGAACGGTATTTAATCAAGTGGGCGCATTTTAGCGATCTTGCGCACAAAATAAAAGCAAAAATGCATAAAAAAACGGCAGTAATTACCGTTTGATTATTTATGCATTTCATTGCCGTGCCTTTATTGCGTCTGATGAGAGGCGGCATACTCGATTCAAAGTGCGAGCATTAAAATTTTTGAGCGACGTTGATAGTTATACAGACGCTGTTTTGCCACTGGCAGCGCTTCGACATCCACCTCATTAAAACCTTGTTCACGAAACCAGTGAGTACTGTGTGTGGTGAGCACAAACAGATCATCGATACCCATCTGTTTGGCTTGCTGTTTACTGTGCAGCAGTAAATGCAAGCCACGATGGCCATCACGGTATTCCGGATGGATCGCCATGCACGCCATTTCCGCCATGTGCTCTTCAGGATAAGGGTAGAGTGCCGAACAGCCGATGATTAAACCATCTTTGTCAATAATGGTGAATTTATGGATCTCTTGCTCTAGCTGCTCACGAGAACGGCGGACCAGAATCCCTTGCTCTTCAAGTGGGCGGATCAGATCGAAAATGCCACCAATATCATCGATGGTGGCTTGGCGGATCTGCTCAGCACTGGCCATTACAATCTGCGTACCGATCCCGTCAAATGAAAACAGCTCTTGCAGCAATGCGCCATCTTGTTGATAACTGACTAAGTGGCTGCGTGGTACACCCGCCCGGCAGGCTTTTAAAGCGGCACGCAAGAAGCGTAGGGTACTAAAGCAATCTTCATCATTGGCCGGGCACTCTTGCGCCATTTTTTCCACTAGCCGTTCAACATCACTGGGAAACAATTCAGCAATCGCATTGCCTTTGCTATCAATGATGCCTTGCTGTGGACAAAAACCGATCAGCTTATCGGCTTTGAGCTTAATCGCGACTTGAGTGGCCACTTCTTCGGAAAGCAGATTAAAACACTCGCCGGTGACTGAGCTGGCGATAGGGCCGAGCAGAACAATCGAACCTAAATCCAGCATGCGATTGATGCCTTCCACATCAATCCGGCGGATCCGCCCACTGTGGCAGTAATCGACGCCTTCATCGATCCCGAGTGGTTGCGAAATAATAAAGTTACCGCTGACCACGTTAAGCTGCGCCCCCGCCATCGGCGTATTGTTAAGATTCATTGAAAGACGCGCGGTGATGGCGTGTTGCAGTTGTCCGGCCGCTTGCATCACTAAACTTAGCGAGGATTCATCGGTGATGCGCACGCCTTTGTGATACGGAGTATCACGATGATTTTTTTCAAGAATTTTATTGATTTGTGGCCGAGCACCGTGCACCAACACAATTTTTACGCCAAGGCTATGCAGCAGGGCAATATCGCTAATGATATTGGCGAAATTACTATCGGCAATCGCCTCACCACCGAGCATGACCACCATGGTTTTGCCACGATGGGCATTCACATACGGCGCTGATTGACGAAATCCTTTGACGAGAGCGGTGCTACGAATTTTCACGGCTAAACATTCCATTTGTTTAAATATGCTAAAATAATGACTTTTTATTCTTCGTTCGGCAAGTTTTTTATCTACTTGGGCGTTAGCTCCGATTTCAGGAGTCGCCACGTGTAGATTAATCGGAATAAAAAACAGAGAGATGACAATCGGCGATGGGTTATCGAGATACGGGTTCAATTGTTAGAAAGTGCAAAAAATCATCGTGATTGGTCTAAGGTTAATTGCACTGTTCAACTGAGTTTGTCATGCTCTTGGCAAATTCAAACTATGGGTTAATTTTGTGAGTAAACGTCTTCTTTCTGTGCTGAGCTTAGGGCTGTTATTTGGTTGTGCTCAACCGAATACTGAGCGTGCTCAGCAGTATCACCAAGCTCATTTCCCGCACATTTTAAATCGAGTGGATGTGGTGGAATCCAATACGCCGCGTGACTACACCGAATTCAGCAAACAGAGTGAGCTGGTGGTACAAGGCTCTGCTTCTATGGCAAAAATCTACCAACCCTTATATCAGCAGTTGAATGAGTGGGTATTACAAAGTGGCGATCCGACCACGTTGGGGCAGTTTGGTATTAAGGCTGCGCAGTTCGGTGGTGGTGATAAGCAAGGTAATGTGTTGTTTACGGGTTATTTTTCGCCAGTCATGGAGCTGCGTCATCAAGCTGATGATGTCTTCAAATACCCAGTGTATGGATTGCCTAATTGCCAGCAAAATTGTCCAACCCGAGCCGAAATTTATCAAGGTGCGTTAGAGGGGCAAGGCTTAGAGCTTGGCTATGCGGCTAACTTAATTGATCCGTTTATCATGGAAGTGCAGGGCAGTGGCTTTGTCCATTTTGAAGATGATGACACCTTGGAGTATTTTGCTTACGCCGGTAAAAACAACAAAGCTTATGTAAGCATAGGTAAAGTGCTGATTGAGCGTGGTTTGGTGGCGCGTGAGCAGATGTCGCTGAAAGCGATCAAAGATTGGGTGCTAGCGAATGATGAAGCCACAGTACGTGAACTGCTGGAACAAAATCCTTCATTTGTTTTCTTTCAACCGCGCGCGGCGGCTCCGGTAACCGGTAGTGCTGGTATCCCACTGTTGCCGATGGCCTCGGTCGCTGGTGATCGCTCAATTTTGCCGATGGGGACGCCGATTTTGGCTGAAGTACCGCTACTGAATGCCGATGGCACTTGGTCTGGTGCACATCAGTTACGTTTATTGATTGTGCTTGATACCGGCGGTGCGGTGAAACAAAACCATCTCGACTTATATCATGGCATGGGGCCGCGTGCTGGCTTGGAGGCGGGGCACTATAAGCATTTTGGTCGGGTGTGGAAGCTGGGGTTAGATAACTCGCCCACTCAAGCGCCATGGGCTTTACCGCCAGAAAAGCAGCAATAGGTTCTGCCGTTAGCTGCTTAGTCTGTGGTGATCGCGAGCAAACTGGACATTTTTATGTAGAGTGCGTATAAATCGCACTCTTTATTTTTCAGCTAGAGTGGAAATGCGTTATGCGTGAACTGGATACTGCAGCCTCCGACAATTACAACCAACGGTTTGGTGGTACGCGCCGTTTGTATGGTTATGACCAAGTTGACATTTTACGTGCCGCGCACGTGTGTGTGATTGGGATTGGTGGTGTCGGTTCATGGGCGGTTGAAGCTTTGGTGCGAACCGGAATTGGTGAGCTGACCTTGATTGATATGGATGATGTCTGTGTGACCAATATCAATCGGCAAATCCATGCCATGACGGGTACGATTGGCAAGAGCAAAATCGAAGTGATGGCGGAGCGAGTAAAACTCATTAACCCTGAGTGTAAAGTCAATTTGATTGATGATTTTATCACCCCGGATAACCAGCATGTTTATCTAAGCCAATCGTTTGATTATGTGTTGGATGCGATTGATAGCTTAAAAGCCAAGGCGGCACTGTTGGCGTATTGTCGCAGTAATAAAATTAAGGTGATCACTATCGGTGGTGCGGGCGGGCAAACTGATCCAACGCAAATCACGGTGGCCGATTTGACCAAGACTATTCAAGATCCGCTGGCCAAAAAACTCAAAGATCGCTTGCGTCAGCAGCACAACTTTCCGACCAATTCCGCGCGTAAATTTGGGATTGATTGTGTGTTCTCGACTGAGCAACTTAAATACCCGCAAGCGGATGGTTCGGTATGTGCCAGCAAATCCAGCGCACAAGGCCCGAAACGGATGGATTGTGCCAGCGGGTTTGGCGCTGCGACGGTAGTGACGGCTACCTTTGGTTTTGTCGCAGTGGCACGTATTGTTGATAAGTTGCTGAAAAAGCATCAAGTAAAGGCGATAACTCAATGAGTCCATTTACAGCCCATCCGTTTGGAGATGCCATCACGGCTCAAACCATCTTAGAGACTTTGCAAACTTTGCACGGTTGGGAAAACCGCTATCGGCAGATCATCCAATGGGGCAAATTGCTGCCCGTGATACCTGATGCACTGAAAAGTGAGCAAGTTCTCGTCTCTGGTTGTGAAAGCGAAGTGTGGTTAGTGGCCGAGCGGCAAGGTGAGCAGTGGTTTTTCTGCGCCGATTCCGATGCACGGATTGTGCGCGGTTTGATTGCGATTGTGCTGGCGGCGCTCAATGGCAAAACCTCAGCACAGATCCGCGCATTTTCGATGGATGACTACTTTGCTGAGCTTGGTTTGCTGACGCATTTAAGCCCATCACGCGGTAATGGCTTGCAAGCGATAGTCGCGTCCATGCAAGCTAAAGCGCTCAATTAATCGAATTCGTGCTGTTTAATGAAAATAGCCTCATGATGATGAGGCTATTTGGCTAATGGTGTTAATTGCGAATGACACTAAGTCTGCCAATAGCACAGACCTTTACAGCAGATCGACCGCTTTATGGATCGCGGCGATCAAACGCTCTACTTCTTGTCGATTGTTATACACCCCGAAAGAAATCCGCACCGTGCCTTTGACGCCAAATGCATCCATTAACGGGTGGGCGCAATGGTGCCCCGCACGCACGGCAATCCCTTGCTGATCGAGCAAAGTGGCAAGATCCTGATGATGCACACCCTCCATCACTAAACTCAGCACACTGGCGTTGGGTTGATAACCAAGTACGCGGATCCCCTCGATCGATGAGATGGCTTGGTAAGCCTGCTGCTGCAACTGGTGTAAATGCTCTTCAACAGCCACACGGTCAAGACTCTGATACCAAACGATCGCGGTGGCGAGAGCAATCGCTCCTGCGACATTCGGTGTGCCGGCCTCAAATTTTCCGGGCAGTCCGGCGAAGGTGGTGCCAGTAAACGAGACTTTCTCCACCATCTTACCGCCGCCGTGCCAAGGTGGCATTGCTTCTAAAAGCGCCGTTTTGCCATACAACACCCCAATCCCGGCCGGAGCATACAGTTTATGGCCGGAGAACACGTAAAAATCCGCATCCAAACGATCGACATCCACCGCTTCATGGACAATGCCTTGCGCACCATCGACCACCACTACTGCGCCTTGTTGATGCGCGGCTTGGATCACCGCTTCAATCGGCTGACGAGTTCCCGTGACATTGGTGATATGGGCGAGAGCAACGATTTTGCAGCGTGGCGACAGCAATTGTGCAAAGGCGGCACAGCCAAATTCACCATTAGGCGTCATCGGGATTTTGACCACTTTGGCGCCGGTTTGCTCGGCGACCATCTGCCACGGCACAATATTGGCGTGGTGTTCGGTTTCACTGACCAGAATCTCATCGCCCACTTGCAATGTGCTGCGTGCATAACTTTGCGCAATCAGATTGAGCGCTTCGGTCGCACCGCGGGTCCAGATAATATTTTTGCTGCTTGGCGCACCAATAAACTGTGCGACTTGCTCACGCGCCGCTTCAAATTGGCTGGTGGCTTGCGCGGTTAAACTGTGGCTACCGCGATGTACATTGGCGTTGTGCTGGCTGTAATAGTGACTGAGTGCATCAATCACAGATTGTGGTTTTTGGCTGGTGGCCGCGCTATCGAGGTAGACTAATGGGCTACCGTTGACAGTTTGGTGCAGCGCCGGAAATTGCGCGCGGATTGCATCAAGATTGAGCATCAATAAAACCTAACAGTTCGGTCAGTTGTTGAGAGTGAAGTACCATTGGTGCGGCAACGTGTTGAGCCAGCTCTGTACCAGTCAGTAGCGCAATCATAGCGAGAGCAAACTCTAGCGCAGTACCCGGTCCTTGACTGGTGAGTAAATGTTGTGTGGCAGAGTAACAGACTCGTTGACGACTTAACTGTGCGGCTGGGATTTGCTCAAAAAATTTGGGGTGACAGGTCATCTTAGCGCCACGCCATTTCTGCTGTGTGGCCAGAACTAATGCCGGTGTGGCGCAAATTGCAGCCACCAATTTACCTTGTTGCTGAAATTGGTCGATCAGTGTGAGTAGCTCGGCGTTACGGGCAAAGGTTTGTGCTCCCTCAAGGCCACCTGGCAGTGCTAGCGCATCAAAATCCTCGCTTGAGACAGTGGCGAGGGTTTGCTGAGCCATCAGCATAATCCCCCGTGAACCAAGGATGGCTAAATCTTCACCCAGTGCGGCCATCGTCACCTTAAAACCCGCGCGGATTAAAGTGTCAACTATGATGATGGTTTCCATCTCTTCGCTACCGTGGGTGATGGGCACTAAAATTCGTTTACTCATACTTAACTCCAACTCTGCTCTCGCTGTTTGATTCGCGTATACAGTTTGTGATTGACCGGGGTGGCAATCCCATGCTGCTTGGCTTTAGCGACTACGTAACCGTTAATAAAGTCTATCTCAGTTGGTCGCTGGTGAAAAATATCTTGCTGCATGGAAGAGTAATTCGCTGCGGTGGCATTGATCACCTGATAAACCGATGTGCGTAGCGCGGCATCGTCAAAGGCGATCGACTCTGCCCGCATCACCGCAGTGACTTCATCTAAAATCGCGGTGATAGTCGGGGTAAATTCAGCTGCCGCTAATGCACCATTTGGGCATTGATGAATAGCGGTGAGCGGATTTATTGCACAGTTGATCGCAAGTTTATGCCATAGCGCAGGTTGAATATCTGGATTCCATGTCACTGGCGCGAGTGCGTGCTGTAAAACCTCAGCAATAAAATCGCAGCGTGCTCCGAGAGGATTATTGGCACCGATTTGGGTTTGACCTAAACCAGTATGGCGGACTTGGTTTATCGTCGTTTTGAGTGCGCCATGAGTTGTGGTGGCGAGCAGAATTGGGAAATCGGCGATGGAGTAATGTAAAGCTTCGACGGCCCCCATGCCGTTGTGCATAAACAGTAAGATGGTTTCACGTTGGAGATGGGCTAATAACGGGGTTAAGGCAGCAGCCACTTGCCATGCTTTAACCGTGATCAGCACTAGATCGGTGTTGGCGAGAGCGGCTAGATTTTGATTGTTAAAGGTTACCGGTTGGCCATCATCGAGTTGCAGTGTGACTTGTGCTTGAGGTTGACGGCTCCATAATGAAACTTGATGCCCCGCACCATGCAAATGCAGCGCCCATAAAGCCCCCACCGCCCCCGGGCCAAGTACCACGATATTCATCTTTATTCCCTAGCCAATATTTAATGTGCCAAGGATAGCGACGAGTGCTTGGAAAGCAATAAAAAATGGCGCGAAGTCGCGCCATTTAGAAATATTTTTGTTTAAAAATTGTACTGAAGACGATAGATAACAAGGTCTTGGTAGTTTTTACGACCGAGTTTGTTGACTGTGTAACGATACAGTAGGCCAGCAGACCAATCTTGATGGAAGTTCCATAATGCGTTCACTGCACCATTAAGACCCCAATCACCACCTTGTACTGCGGCATATTCATCATTACGAGCAAACTCATATTCTCCCCAGGTAGAGAACGTGAAGTTTTGGTTTGCAATATCAGTATTGTAGAAGCCTACCCAACCTACCATACCGCCATTATTGCCGCTGTTACCATTTTCCGTATTCACTTGGTGCACACCGATAAAGGGAGTGAAGCCCCAGCCGTTACCTTTTAGACCAGTGTAACCAATACCTGCTACACGGTTTTGTTCGTGTAGTGTTGGCCCTTTGTCTTTATCTGTATTGTAGATTTGTGCATATAAGGATACGCCAGATTCAGTCAGATTGTAGTGAATAGTCCCTTTTGCTGATGCACCACGATCATCACCCGCACGATCAACACCTTCGTAGTCATAAAATCCGTAGATTTGTCCCCAATCAAAAACCGCCCCACCTTCAATGCCGATAACGGCTTGATTACGATCTGAAATGGTTTGACCAAAGTTAGAAGCATCATTACCGAAGCCGTGATCCCAAACTTGGTAGTCAGCATAGGCACTACCGAAACCAAATAAGTATTCAGCTTGTGCAGGAATAGCTGTAACAGTAGCAATAGCAGTGAGGGCTAATAATGATTTACGCATAAGGGGAACTCTCTTTAAGTGTGTTGTAGATGGCAGCCGCTGTACTGCAGCTCGTTCAACTGGCGGGCATAATAGCGATAAAAATCGCAATTAAAAGTGATAACGCATGCAAAGTTAGAGTCATTGAGTGATCTAAGTCTCACTTTGCTAAATTTATTTTGAACTAATTTGATTTTTCACAGGTTTGCATTTTTATTGTGATCTAGGTTGGATTTTTGTGTGGTGATAAATTGACATTAAGAATTCGTAAGTCATCAAATTTGGCAAAAATCAGCCAGGAGATCGTTTGCGTCGCTGAAGCTGGGTAAATCTAAGACGTCCATCATCCAGTAAACTGGGTGATTTTGGATTATTGTGGGTAGTTTTTCTGAGTAAAAAATGAAATTGAGCTCTTGGTGTACAGAGACGATAAGCAAACCAGCAGTGGGAGAAACTTCACTGGTTTGCTAATAAATAAAATAGAAAGGCAAATAGATTAACAGCAACTTGGGATATTGATCGTTGCCAGTGATCGGTCTGCGATAGGGAGCATTGTTACTTTATTTTATTCCCTTGTATCGATGGTGGCGTTGTTGGGTGTTTGGCGCGCTGCAGCATTTGGTTAAAGTCATGGCGTAGTGAATAGAGCATGATGAGGCTTGGGATTACCATTACCGCGGTCAAAATAAAGAACAGTGACCAGTCATTCAGATAGTCGGCTAATTCGCCGCTTAATGACGCTAGCGTGGTTCGGCCCAAGTTGCCCAGTGAAGCGAGCAGGGCATATTGGGTAGCCGAAAACGCTTGGCCAGTCATCAGGGTGAGGAAAGAAACAAACGCCACGGTCGAGAACGCTGAGGTAAAATTGTCCACCACTAAAGTGGCGAAGAACAGTGATTCACTCGGGCCGACTTTGGCCAGCCAAGCAAACATCAAGTTACTCGATGCCATGGCGATACCGCCAATCATTAAGCCGCGCACGAGACCAAATTTGATGTTGACTAAACTGCCAAGCAGAGTGAAGAAAATCGTGATCCCCCAACCGAGTAATTTCGAGTAGTAACCAATCTGCTCATTGCTAAAGCCGATTTCTTTATAAAACGCAATCGACATGCGGCCGAGGAACGCTTCGCCAATTTTAAACAAGAAGACAAACAGCAGTAAGGTGAGCGCGACGCGTAAGCCATTATTGCGGAAAAAATCGATGAAGGGTTCTAATACGGTAACGCTGAGCCAGCGCAGCAGCCGATTATTGACTACCTGCTGGTGGCGTGCTTCGGCCAATTGTTGTAGTTGATCGCGATCGCTGTGTGGCTCTTGAACCAAGCAAGTAAATAACATCAGTACCCCGACCACGGCGGCCATGATCAAATACACCCCATTCCAACCAATACGATCTGCATTGGCAAAGGCGAAATAGCCGGGCAGTGAATAGCCCGTCCACCAACCGATCACGGTCATTGCCGATGCTTGTGGCAGTTTAGTCGATTCGGCTTTGGCAAAGGTGTCGATTCGAAATGCGTCAATCGCGATATCTTGAGTCGAAGAGGCTATAGCAATAGCGAGAGCCAGCAATGAGGTTAGCATCAAATTATCGGCGGGATTGACCCCCGCGATCAGTAAGGTGCAGCTCAACACCACCAGTTGGCAAAATAAAATCCAACTGCGACGCTGGCCAAGCCTGTGATGCAAGATGGGTAATTTGACCCGATCAACCAAAGGTGCCCACAAAAAATTGATCGCATACACCACAAATACGCTACCAAAATAGCCAATAGCGGTGCGGCTCAGCCCGGCATCTTTCAACCAGCCGGTCATATTGGAACCAATTAATACCCATGGGAAACCGCTGGCACAACCAAGCATGAATACCCAGAGTAAACGTCGGTCAAAATAGCTAACCACAAGTTGTTGCCAGGTAGATGAATGGGGTTGTTGAGCCATACGGCATCCTTTTATGAGTGGTGATGAGGGAAGTGGCACTCCCAAGGTAAGGGAGTGCGCGGCTTTAAGGTAAACGAGAGACTTTGTTGATCACGATAGGCGTGATCGGCACATTTTGCATCTGACCTTGAGTTTTGGTTGGCTGAGCGGCCATCAACTGAATCACATCAAAGCCTTCAACCACTTGACCAAATACCGCATAACCCGGTGGTTGGGCGGCGTAATTGAGGAAGTCATTATCCACCAGATTGATGTAAAACTGGCGAGTGGCCGAATTCGGATTTTGCGTACGCGCCATCGCAATGGTCGCAGTATTGTTACCTAGCCCATTGTTTGCTTCGTTGCTAATCGGTGAATAAGTCGGCAATGGTTTGAGATTGGCATCAAAACCGCCACCTTGCGCCATAAAGCCAGGGATCACGCGATGAAATTGACTGCCCACATAACTGCCGTCATCAACATAACGCAAGAAATTCGCCACCGAGATTGGTGCCTGCTGTTGATTGAGTTCAATGGTAAAATTACCCAGTGTGGTTTCAACCGCCACTTTAGGGCCGGCCCACACACAACTGCTCACTAATGCGGCGGCGGCCAGCAGCCATGACTTAGCCATTGAAGCGCTCCTGCATGTAGTTTTGCAGCTCGGTATCGTTGGCGATCTCTTTGAGAACCACATTGAGCACGTCGTTGAGTACGGTTTCGATCTCATCATTGGATGCGCTTAACACGCCAGTGCGTTTGGCGGTGCCGTGGTAGCTTTTGACCAGTTTGCCTTTTGGCGTTTCGGCCGTCACTTCTAACGTCACGCTGCCATCCATCTGATTTTCCATGATCGAATGCTTCACCGACACCAAAAGCTCTTGAATCTCCAGCTTGATGGTATTTTCACTGTTGACGCTGAGACGAAAACCTTGTGAGCCTAATTGTTCAGCCAAAGCATTCTCTAATGCGATGCGCACATTTTGGCGAGGATGAATCGGTTCAATGTTATTGCGACCACTATCGACCAAAGCGACATATTGTGCCGAACGCACATCTTTGCTGACCAAAGCAAAACTGCTGTTGGTGACGATCGCGTTTTGGCTTAAGGTTGCTTGAGGAGCTAGGTTAATTTGGCTTTGCTTGGGAGCCGCGCAAGCGGTCAGTAACGCGATTGAAGCCGCAAGAACCAGTTTTTTCATGGTTAATTCCTTTCGTTTTATTATGCACACGCCACAAGGCTTAAGATTTAATCGCCTGTAAGATAACAAATTTACTGTTATTGGCGATCACTCTAACATGATTTTTACCGAACAATCTCGCCAGTTTGACATCGTAGCCAAGGTGACGATTGCCGATCACCCATAATTTACCGCCTTTTTTCAGCACATGTTGTGCATCACAGAACATTTGCCAAGCGATGTGATCGGTAATGGTCTGCTGTTGATGAAATGGTGGATTACACACAATCATCGAGCTGCTGTGGGCAGCAAAGCCATCCAAACAGTTATTGGTGATGCACTGGATTGGCCTTTCGCCAAGATTTTCTCGTAGATTGCTCAGCGCTGCCGCGGTCGCCATAAAACTCTCATCGACACAGGTAATGGCGGCTTGCGGGTTGAGTTGTCCAAGCCGAACCGATAGCACACCATTGCCGCAGCCCAGATCAATAAAATCTTCCAGCGTGGGATCGGCGGGCAAATGTTCAAGCATAAATCTTGCACCGAGATCTAAGCTTTCACCCGAATAAACATTGGCTAAGTTGTTCAGTGTGATGGCGTAAGGTTCGACATGCCAACGGCAGGTTGGACTCACCTCGACAATCGGTTCGACATTTGGCTGACTAAACACTAAACGGTGTTTTTTCCACGCCAGTGACGTGGTGGTCACGCCTAAGTGTTTTTCAAATAAATTGAGGGTCGATGTGTGGATCTCTTTGGCTTTATTGACCGCAATAATCGGAGTGCTCGCTGGCAGAGCCTGACGCAGTTGGCTTAAGATCCACACCAAGTGACGGTTACTTTTCGGCAGTTGCAATAACACCAGATCGACATCGCTGGGTGGCGTATCCATCGTGGTCAGTAACGTGATGGGCGGGCGCTGATTGTGGTGCAGATTGGCAAGTGTGGCTTGCTGAGCAATATATGAATCGCTCATCATGCTCACTCGGTGTTGTTGGGCAAACCAACAGCTCAATGCGCCGAAGTGGTCGTTGATGATAAGAATATGACGATGTGCAGGCAAACCCAGTTGTTCAACGTGTTGGATCAGGTACTCATCACCCGCATCCCAAGCTTGTAGGGTGTCATTATTACGCTTGGGGTATCGATGAAGAGTGAGCGTTTGCTCAAACAAGGTAAGCTCGGTTTTCATATTGCTCGTAATTCTAGTAAATTGACCAGGTATTGTCTCAGATGATGCTAAAACCGCAAACCAAAACCTAGATTTTAGCATTCGAAAACTCCCTGTGAGATCGCTATGGTCTATTCTCTATTTGTCATGTTGTCGACACGCTTGTGCTCAACAAGGAAAGCGAAATGATTCAAGATGTTATTGAAATGAAATTGCGTAGTGAATTTCAACCACTGTTTCTCAAAGTGATTAATGAAAGTGATATGCATAATGTGCCGCGAGGTTCGGAGAGCCATTTCAAGGTCATAGTGGTGAGTGAGCGCTTTATTGGTTTACGCCCGATTGCTTGCCACCGTCTGGTTAACCAAACCTTAGCCGATGAGTTAGCCAACCACATTCACGCTTTGGCGATTCATACTTATACTACTGAGCAGTGGCAACAGTTGAATCAAGTGATCCCAGAAAGTCCGATGTGTTTAGGTGGGTCTAAACTGGGTGGATTGAACAATCCGCTTTAACCAAGTGTTGCACTAATGGATACTGGGTGCTTTTTAAGCACGGCTTTAACGCTAATCAAACAAGCGAGTGGTGCTCAGTCTTAACTCAATTAAGTGAGGCGATTAACACGGCCAATAAGCGAGTTGAAACGTTCGGAGAGTCAGTTTGTGCGATGCTTCAAAATAATGGTGATTTGTTCAGCGTTCACTGAGAGATCGATGGAAATAAAGCAGTGAACTAGGGGATTGGTCATGGCATCAAGTTCCCAAAAAATGCTAGACTTAAACACCTAACAAATCCCCCACATGATTTGTGACGGGGGTTTTAAAAGGATGTTGCGATTTTAATGGTGAATGCCATTAAAACGGACACAAACAATGTCGTGTCTACCGAGGTAAGGATTCCGCTAGCGTTGTTCAGTTGTAAGAACAAGGCAAACGGAGTGCGCCTCGAATTTGCGCAATTAAAGAATCTTTTTCCCGATAAAAGTAGTGCAAGTGCGTATGATTACAATAAAAAAGGGATTGGACCTTCCTATCGCAGGAACTCCTTCCCAGGTGATTAGTGATGGTAAAACCATCAAAAAAGTCGCCTTGCTTGGCGAAGAGTACGTTGGCATGCGGCCTACAATGCATGTTCGCGTAGGTGATGAAGTAAAAAAAGCTCAAATTCTTTTTGAAGACAAGAAGAATGTCGGCGTGAAATTTACTTCACCAGTCAGCGGCAAAGTGGTTGAAATTAATCGTGGTGCAAAACGTGCCCTTCAGTCAGTAGTGATTGAAGTTGCGGGCGATGCCCAAGTGACATTCAACAAGTTTGAAGCCTCTCAATTGGCGAGTTTGGATCGTGATGCGATCAAAACTCAGTTAATTGATTCAGGTCTTTGGACGGCTTTCCGTACTCGTCCGTTTAGCAAGGTTCCAGCGGTTAACTCCTATTCTGCAGCCATTTTTGTGACCGCGATGGATACCAATCCATTAGCGGCTGAACCAACAGTGGTGATTAATGAGCAATCGCAAGCTTTCATTGCTGGACTTGATATCCTTTCCGCACTGACCACTGGCAAAGTGTACGTGTGTAAAAAAGGGACTAGTTTGCCACGCAGTCAACAGTCAAACGTTGAAGAGCATGTATTTGATGGCCCACATCCAGCTGGTCTGGCTGGCACTCATATGCATTTCCTCTACCCTGTGAGTGCAAGTCATGTCGCGTGGAGCATTAACTATCAAGACGTGATTGCGATTGGCCAGTTGTTCCTGACAGGTGAGCTCTACACTCAGCGTGTGGTTGCGTTGGCAGGTCCTGTGGTTAACAAACCTCGCTTGTTGCGTACAGTGATGGGGGCATCACTCGAGCAGTTGGTAGATAGCGAAATCATGCCAGGCGAAGTGCGTATCATCTCAGGCTCTGTGTTGTCCGGTACTCAAGCTAGCGGACCTCATGCTTATCTTGGTCGTTACCACCTACAAGTTTCAGTCCTGCGTGAAGGGCGTGATAAAGAGCTGTTAGGTTGGGCGATGCCGGGTAAGAATAAGTTTTCAGTGACTCGTTCTTTCCTTGGTCACCTGTTCAAGAGCCAAGTATTCAACATGACCACCACTACCAACGGTAGTGAGCGTGCTATGGTGCCGATTGGTAACTACGAAAAAATCATGCCATTGGATATCGAGCCAACTTTGTTGCTGCGTGATTTGTGTGCGGGTGATAGCGACAATGCGATTCGCTTAGGCGCTTTAGAGTTAGATGAAGAGGATTTGGCACTGTGTACTTTTGTTTGCCCGGGCAAATACGAGTATGGTCAGATCTTACGTGAGTGCTTAGACAAGATCGAGAAAGAAGGGTAATTTCCATGGGCCTTAAAAAGTTTCTTGAAGATATCGAGCATCATTTTGAGCCAGGCGGCAAACACGAAAGATGGTTTGCACTGTATGAAGCAACAGCAACACTGTTGTATACACCAGGCCAGGTCACCAGAAGAAGCTCACATGTTCGTGATTGCGTTGATCTAAAACGAATCATGATCATGGTGTGGCTTGCGGTATTCCCAGCCATGTTTTGGGGTATGTATAACGCAGGCGGTCAAGCCATTGCTGCGCTGAATCATCTTTATGCCGGTGATCAACTGGCTGCGATTGTAGCTGGTAACTGGCACTACTGGTTGACAGAAATGCTCGGTGGCATGCTGTCAAGCGATGCGGGCTGGGGCAGCAAAATGCTACTCGGTGCAACCTATTTCCTACCTATCTATGCCACGGTATTTTTGGTGGGTGGATTTTGGGAAGTGCTGTTCTGCATGGTGCGTAAGCATGAAGTAAACGAAGGTTTCTTCGTCACTTCCATTTTGTTTGCGCTCATCGTTCCACCTACACTGCCTTTGTGGCAAGCGGCACTCGGTATCACCTTTGGTGTCGTAGTGGCAAAAGAGGTGTTTGGTGGTACTGGTCGTAACTTCCTAAACCCAGCGTTAGCCGGGCGTGCTTTCCTATTCTTTGCTTATCCAGCACAGATTTCCGGTGATTTAGTTTGGATCGCCGCAGATGGCTTTTCTGGTGCGACAGCACTTAGCCAGTGGGCACAAGGTGGTGCGGGTGCACTGATCAATAACGCAACCGGCCAAACCATTACTTGGATGGATGCTTTCATCGGTAACATTCCTGGTTCGATTGGTGAAGTGTCAACCTTGGCACTGATGATCGGTGCAGCCTTGATCGTCTACATGGGCATTGCTTCATGGCGCATTATCGGCGGTGTGATGATCGGTATGGTCCTATTGTCGACGCTATTTAATGTGATCGGCTCGGATAGCAACCCAATGTTCAATATGCCTTGGCATTGGCACCTTGTGTTAGGTGGCTTTGCATTTGGTATGTTTTTCATGGCGACCGATCCGGTATCGGCTTCCTTTACGAATAATGGCAAATGGGCTTACGGTATTTTGATTGGCGTGATGTGTGTGCTGATCCGTGTCGTTAACCCTGCTTATCCTGAAGGTATGATGCTGGCGATCCTATTCGCGAACCTATTTGCACCACTGTTTGACCATGTGGTTGTCGAAAGAAATATCAAGCGGAGATTAGCGCGCTATGGCAAGCAATAACGATAGCATTAAAAAGACGCTGTTTGTTGTTATCGCGTTGAGCCTTGTATGCTCAATCATCGTATCGACTGCAGCAGTCGGTCTGCGCGACCAGCAAAAAGAGAACGCAGTACTGGATAAGCAGAGCAAAATTCTGCAAGTAGCTGGGATTGAAGCAAAAGGCAGCAAGCAGATCATTGAACAGTTCAATAAGAGTATTGAGCCACGTTTAGTCGATTTCAACACGGGTGACTTTGTTGAAGGTGATGCTGCAAATTACGATCAACGTAAAGCCGCGAAAGAGGCGTCAGAATCAATCAAACTGACTGCCCAACAAGATAAAGCTAAAATTCAACGTCGTGCGAATGTTGGGGTGGTTTATCTAGTTAAAGATGGCGAGCAAACCAGTAAGGTGATTTTGCCCGTACATGGTAACGGCCTATGGTCAATGATGTACGCGTTTGTAGCAGTAGAAACTGACGGTAATACCATTGCCGGTTTGACTTACTATGAACAAGGTGAAACTCCGGGATTGGGTGGCGAAATTGAAAACCCAGCTTGGCGAGCTCAATGGGTAGGCAAAAAATTGTTTGATGACAACCACAAGCCTGCAATTAAAATCGTTAAAGGTGGTGCGCCAGAAGGTTCTGAGCATGGTGTTGATGGCCTATCAGGTGCAACCCTAACCGCCAACGGCGTTCAAGGTACATTTGACTTCTGGTTGGGTGATATGGGCTTTGGTCCTTTCCTCACAAAAGTACGCGACGGAGGTCTTAACTAATGTCTAGTGCAAAAGAGCTGAAAAAGAGTGTGTTGGCGCCAGTATTCGACAATAACCCAATTGCATTGCAAGTTTTAGGGGTTTGTTCGGCATTGGCAGTGACCACTAAGCTGGAAACGGCATTTGTAATGACATTAGCGGTAATCTTTGTTACTGCATTGTCTAACTTCTTCGTTTCGTTGATCCGTAACCATATTCCTAATAGTGTGCGTATTATCGTGCAAATGGCGATCATCGCTTCTTTGGTTATTTTGGTTGACCAACTGCTTAAAGCCTATCTTTATGATATTTCTAAGCAATTGTCGGTATTTGTTGGTTTGATTATCACCAACTGTATCGTAATGGGTCGTGCCGAAGCATTTGCAATGAAGTCTGCGCCTATCCCATCGTTGATTGATGGTATTGGCAATGGTTTAGGTTATGGTTTTGTGCTGATAACGGTGGCTTTCTTCCGCGAATTACTGGGATCCGGTAAATTGTTTGGCTTAGAAGTTCTGCCTTTAATCAGTAACGGTGGTTGGTATCAACCTAACGGTATGATGCTACTCGCACCTTCAGCGTTCTTCCTGATCGGTTTTATGATTTGGGCGATTCGTACCTTCAAACCAGAACAAGTTGAAGCGAAGGAGTAAGGTTGTCATGGAACATTATATTAGTCTGCTGGTGAAAGCGATTTTCATCGAGAACATGGCACTCGCTTTCTTCTTGGGGATGTGTACTTTCCTCGCGGTTTCGAAGAAAGTTAAGACCTCATTTGGTTTAGGTATTGCGGTTATTGTGGTGCTGACGATTGCAGTACCAGTTAACAATCTCGTTTACAACTTGGTGCTCAAACCTGATGCACTGGTTGCCGGCGTTGATCTTAGCTTCCTAAACTTTATCACTTTTATCGGTGTAATTGCTGCATTGGTACAGATTTTGGAAATGGTCCTCGATCGTTTTTTCCCACCTCTGTATAACGCACTGGGCATCTTCTTACCTTTGATCACAGTAAACTGTGCCATCTTTGGTGGTGTGTCTTTCATGGTGCAGCGTGACTACAACTTTGCTGAATCCGTGGTTTATGGTTTTGGTTCTGGGGTAGGCTGGATGCTGGCTATCGTCGCTCTTGCAGGTCTCCGTGAGAAAATGAAATATTCAGACGTTCCTCCAGGTCTACGTGGTTTGGGTATTACCTTTATCACCACTGGTCTGATGGCACTTGGTTTTATGTCTTTCTCTGGTGTTCAACTGTAAGCCGGGTAAACCGCAGCAATAAAGGAATAGTTAATGTCTACTATTATTTTTGGTGTAGTGATGTTTACCCTGATTATACTGGCTCTGGTTTTGGTGATTTTGTTTGCCAAATCTAAGCTAGTACCAACAGGTGACATTACAATTTCGATCAATGGCGATCCTGAAAAAGCGATCGTAACCCAACCGGGTGGCAAGTTACTGACAGCACTAGCTGGTGCTGGGGTGTTTGTTTCTTCGGCTTGTGGTGGTGGTGGTTCATGTGGCCAATGCCGTGTAAAAATCAAATCGGGTGGTGGTGATATTCTGCCAACTGAGCTGGATCACATCAGCAAAGGTGAAGCCCGTGAAGGTGAACGTCTAGCCTGTCAGGTGGCGATGAAAACCGATATGGAACTGGAATTACCAGAAGAGATCTTTGGCGTTAAGAAGTGGGAATGTACGGTTATCTCTAACGATAACAAAGCCACTTTCATCAAAGAGCTTAAGCTGCAAATTCCAGATGGTGAATCGGTACCTTTCCGTGCCGGTGGCTATATCCAAATTGAAGCTCCTGCGCACCATGTTAAGTATGCGGATTTTGATGTACCAGAGATGTATCGTGATGATTGGGACAAGTATGATCTGTTCCGCTATGAATCGATCGTCAAAGAAGACATCATTCGTGCCTACTCAATGGCGAACTACCCAGAAGAGTTTGGCATCATTCTGCTTAACGTGCGTATTGCTACACCGCCGCCAAATAATCCAGATGCACCTCCTGGTCAAATGTCCTCTTACATTTGGTCACTAAAAGAAGGTGATAAGTGTACGATTTCAGGCCCATTCGGTGAGTTTTTCGCAAAAGATACCGATGCAGAAATGGTCTTTATCGGTGGTGGTGCTGGTATGGCACCCATGCGTTCGCATATCTTTGACCAACTTAAGCGTTTGAAATCTAAGCGTAAGATGTCTTATTGGTACGGTGCGCGTTCTAAACGTGAAATGTTCTATGCAGAGGATTTTGATAGCCTAGCGGCTGAGAATGATAACTTTGTATGGCATTGTGCTCTGTCTGATCCTCTACCTGAAGATAACTGGACAGGTTACACCGGCTTTATCCATAACGTGTTGTATGAAAACTATCTACGCGATCATGATGCGCCAGAAGATTGTGAATACTACATGTGCGGACCACCAATGATGAATGCAGCGGTAATCAATATGCTGAAAAATCTAGGTGTAGAAGAAGAAAACATCCTGCTGGATGACTTCGGCGGTTAACCAATAACTCGCGCTATACTGATGGCTGGCTCATTAGAGTCAGCCATTGTTTTTTGCAAAGTGGATATTGAAAGTGTCGATTGCGAGCCGTTGAGCGATTCGAATGGCATTTCCCATATCAATCTTTAATTATCAAAGGAGTAAGCAAGTGAAAAATTGGCTTGTTGCATTCGCTGCTCTACTGTTGCTCGCGGGCTGTGAAAAGCCGATCGAGCAGGTGCATCTTAACGGTCCGACCATGGGCACCAGTTACAACATTAAATATATTGTGCAGCCGAATATCGCTGATTCCACTACTTTACAGGGTGAGATTGCCCGCTTGCTGGAACAAGTTAATCAGCAGATGTCGACTTACCGTAACGACTCTGAACTGAGTCGCTTTAATCAACATACCAGCGCTGAGCCATTTAATGTGTCGCTTGAAACTGCGACTGTGGTTAAAGAAGCGATCCGTCTTAATCGATTAACACAAGGCGCGCTCGATGTCACGGTCGGTCCTTTGGTGAATCTTTGGGGTTTTGGTCCTGAAGCGCGGCCGGATATTGTGCCTTCTGATGAAGAGTTAAATGCACGTCGTGCCATGACAGGAATTGAGCATTTACGTGTTGAAGGTCATACGCTGACTAAAGCTATCCCACAACTGTATGTTGATCTGTCCACCATTGCGAAAGGTTGGGGAGTGGATGTGGTGGCTGATTATATGCAGGGACAAGGCATCAACAATTATATGGTCGAAATTGGTGGTGAAATTCGTCTCAAAGGGGTCAACCGCGAAGGAAAAGCTTGGCGAATTGCGATTGAAAAACCCACGGTAGAGCAACGTAGTGTGCAAGAGATCATCGAACCTGGTGAGTATGCGATTGCCACTTCGGGGGATTATCGCAATTATTTTGAGCAAGATGGCATTCGCTACTCGCACATTATTGATCCAATTACCGGGCGGCCGATCAACAATCGGGTGGTCTCGGTGACCGTGCTGGATAAATCCTGCATGACGGCCGATGGGTTAGCCACCGGGCTGATGGTGATGGGAGAAGAGCGTGCTATGGCGCTCGCGGAAGCACAACAAATACCGGCGCTGATCATTGTCAAGACCGATGATGGCTTTAAAGAGTATGTATCAACGGCGTTTAAGCCATTTTTAAATCAATAGCCTAGAGTGAGCATAAAATAATGAATACCTTTCTGATTACTTTTGGTTTTTTCCTAGCCGTGATAGCGGCGATGGCGGTCGGCTACATTTTCCAACGTAAAGTGGTGAAAGGCAGCTGTGGGGGATTAGGCGCGGTTGGGATTGAAAAAGTATGTAACTGTCCTGAGCCTTGTGACGCCCGTAAAAAACGTGAAGCGAAAGCGGCTGCACGAGCAGAGCGTCTTGCGGCTTGGGAAAAAGATCGCATCGCATAAAGCGTATATTCAGTGCTACCCAAAGCTCGCTACGGCGAGCTTTTTTATGATTCGACTTTCCTTATTGCAGACTTACTTTTATACTGTGTAAATATACAGCCTGGTGAGTTATGCAACCTACAATTCGCAAGATTATTCATGTCGATATGGACTGCTTTTTTGCGGCAGTTGAAATGCGCGATAACCCAGCATATCGTGATATTCCGCTTGCCGTCGGCGGGCATGAGAAGCAACGCGGTGTGATCAGTACCTGTAACTATCAAGCGCGGCAGTTTGGAGTGCGCTCTGCAATGCCCACCGCTCAGGCGCTAAAACTGTGTCCACAATTGCATGTCGTGCCGGGGCGGATGTCGGTTTATAAACAGGTTTCACAACAAATTCGTACCATTTTCCAGCGTTACACTGCAGTGATTGAACCGCTTTCGTTGGATGAGGCTTATCTTGATGTCAGTCATGCTACTGCCTATCAGGGGAGTGCGACATTGATCGCGGAGGCGATCCGGCGTGATATTTGGCAAGAGCTAAATCTTACCGCTTCAGCTGGGGTTGCACCGATCAAATTTCTGGCCAAAGTGGCCTCTGACATCAATAAGCCCAATGGATTGTATGTGGTGACGCCGGATCAGGTGCAAGCCATGGTTGATCGGCTACCGTTAGAGAAAATCCCCGGTGTGGGTAAGGTCGCGTTAGCAAAGCTCCATCAAGCCCAGCTTTATGTGGGTGCCGATGTCAGAAACGCAGATTATCGGCAGTTGCTGCATCAATTTGGTCGCTTAGGCGCATCATTATGGAAAAAGAGTCACGGGATTGATGAGCGAGAAGTGATCACTGAGCGTGAGCGAAAATCGGTTGGAGTCGAATATACCTTTAGTCACAATATCAACTCCTTGGCGGAATGTTGGCAGGTGATACAACAAAAGTTATATCCGGAACTCTGTGCTCGTCTTGAACGAGCTCATCCACAGCGAGCGATTATTAAGCAAGGTATTAAAGTTAAGTTTGCGGATTTTCAGCTCACGACTATCGAACATGTGCATCCGACGTTAGATTTGGACTATTTTCATACACTGCTTGAACAAGTGTTGCAGCGTCAACACGGGCGTAGCATTCGTTTGCTGGGGGTCAGTGTGATGCTAAAGTCGGAACTGCAGATGAAGCAGCTATCGATGTTTCCCAATCCATAACAAAGTTATCATCCGTCACTGATTTATTCTGACATTGGCTTGGCGTAGGATTCATCGCCATTAATTATTATCAGCCACACAGCAGCCACAGAGAACACTATGAAAAAAATCATGTTATTTTTAGCGCTATTGATCAGTCCGGCGACTTGGGCTGCACAGTGCCGAGTCGATATTCAACATGAAGTGCACGTTAATTCGCAGCGTATTGCCATTTTACGTAGCAGTCATGATCAAGCGGTGCTAGATCAGCAAAACCATCTTGCGATTCAAGGTAAGAAAATAAATCTCACTGCCGAGCAGCAAGCTGCGCTGGCAGATTACCGTGTTCAGCTAACTCGCCTGCAACCTAAAGCACAGCACTGGGCTGATCAAGCACTGGTGCAGGCTAATCAATGGGTAGATGAAATCGCTAATTCTTTAGACGCACCACAAGCGTTCGACAACGTCAAACAAGCGATGGCGAGCTTGTGGGTAGAGATGCAAGCTGAGTATTTAAAAGACGGTGAGTTGGTGGTACCTGCTGCCACATTTGATGCAATGCAGCAGCGTTGGCAGCAACAGTTTGCTCAGGCTCGAGTGGTGCTTAGCCAGCAGTTGTTTGCCAGTGCATTTACCGTGATGGCGAGCCACATGCAGCAAGAGGGTGGTTTAGATCTCAATCAACTGAGCAAAAAGATGGCGGATTTAAAGGGTAAATTAGATACCGAGTTAAAGGCGAGTCACTCAAGTTTTGCCCAGCAAGCAGGTGAGTGGTGTGAAACGCTGAATCAGTTAACGTTGCAAGAGCAGCAATTGCATCAAAAGATCCCCCAATTAAAGGGTTATCAAATCTTCAGCCTCTAAGCTAGCCACCCCAATCACATAGTTTTCCTATGTGATTGGGGACTCACGTACTTGCTGCCTATCTGCAATTCCAAGTTGTTTGGCTATAAATGCGCACTGAGTGGTGGTTTTTTAAGCGAATGATTCTATTGATGATTGAGTCGATGGTCACTTTGTATTAATGTACTAGTTAACTAGTGTGTTGTTATGGTGAAGCGTCGATATGACACAAACAAATTCTCGTGAGACATTCAGCTCTCGTCTTGGTTTTATTCTTGCGGCTGCAGGAGCCGCAGTGGGTTTAGGCAATATTTGGGGCTTTCCAACCCAAGCTGCCAGCAATGGTGGTGGTGCGTTCTTGTTGGTCTATCTGATTATGATCTTCGTGGTCGCCTTTCCAATGCTGGTGGTGGAAATGGCGATCGGTCGTTACGGCCAAGCCAATCCGGTTGATAGCATGCGCTCGTTAACCAGCAATCCAATCACTAAAAAAATGGGTGGCTTCGTTGGCTGGTTAGGGTTAAGTGTGCCGAGCGCGGTGTTAGCGTTTTACAGCATTGTTGGCGGCTGGATCATCTGTTTCTTGTTTGGAGCGATGGCTGATTTGCTTGGCTTGGCAAGTGCGAGTGCATGGTTAAAAGGTTTTAGTGTCGAGCGTAACCTGTTTGGCACTATCCTGTTCTATATGCTGACAATTTTGATTGTACAAGGTGGCGTAAAACAGGGTATTGAACGTTGGTCAACCCGTTTGATGCCGGCGCTATTTGTGCTGTTTGCCGTGCTGTTTGTGTACATCATGACTCAGCAAGGTGCGATGGAAGGTTTGCAGCACTATTTGATCCCTGATTTTGACAAAGTGTGGGATCGCAAACTGATCTTAGCCGCGATGGGACAAGGCTTCTTCTCGTTAACCATTGGTGGCTGCTCGATGTTGATCTATGGCTCTTATTTGAGTAAGCAGGAAAACCTGCCCAAAATGGCCATGAGTGTGACTTTGGTGGATACTGCGATCGCTTTTATTGCTGGTCTTGTGGTGTTACCAGCAATGTTTGTGGCGATGAATAAAGGGGTTGAAATTTACGCTGCCGATGGCTCATTACTGAGCTCTGACACCTTAGTTTTTACCGTATTACCTTTGATGTTTGATAGCTTAGGTACCCTAGGTCAGATTTTTGCGATGGTGTTTTTCTTGCTGTTGACCATTGCCGCACTGACCTCTTCCATCTCAATGTTGGAGTGTCCAGTGGCTCTAGTCGGAGAGCGTTTTAATACGCGCCGTACGCCGACCAGTTGGGCCTTGGGTGGTTTGATTGCGCTGGTCAGTGTGGTGATCGTGTATAACTTTGGCGCACTGTTTGGCTTAGTCGCGATGTTTGCCACGCAATATCTGCAACCGACCGCGGCGTTGATGTTCTGTCTATTTGGTGGCTGGGTATGGCATCGTGATAGCAAAATGCAAGAGCTGCAAGCGGGTTTCCCTGAGCTGAAACAGAGCCTGTTTGGTAAAATTTGGCCTTGGTATGTGAAATTTGTCTGCCCAATTCTGGTCGCCACGGTGATTTGGGCTTCTTTTGGCTAAAGATGTTGAGTGGATAAGTGTGCGGTTGGCGGGTTTGACTGGTGAGCCGCCCACTGAGCAAGATTGGAGTGTAGAGTGGGGAAACGTGCTTTCCCCACCATCAACTGGCGTGCTATCGGTAATTATCGCTAGCCTCGGCCGCGAGTTTTAGTACTTTTGCTGGCGGCATTTTTCTCAATGAATTCGACGATCATTCCTGCGATATCTTTACCGGTTGCCGCTTCAATCCCTTCTAAGCCCGGTGAGGAGTTCACTTCCATTACCAGTGGTCCACGAGCTGAACGCAGTAAATCGACTCCGGCGACATTTAGCCCCATAATTTTGGCGGCATCAATCGCGGTTTTACGCTCTTGAGGGGTAATTTTGACCAATGACGCGGTACCTCCGCGGTGTAGATTGGAGCGAAACTCGCCATCAGCACCTTGGCGTTTCATCGCGGCAATCACTTTTCCACCGATCACAAAGCAGCGAATATCGGCACCGCCCGCTTCTTTAATGTACTCTTGCACCATAATATTGGCCTTGAGTCCCATAAAAGCCTCAATCACACTTTCGGCTGCGGTACGGGTTTCGGCTAACACCACACCAATGCCTTGCGTGCCTTCCAATAGTTTGATCACCACCGGTGCGCCGCCCACCATATCCAGTAAGTCTTTTACATCGTCAGGTTTGCTAGCAAAACCGGTGATCGGCATGCCAATGCCTCGGCGAGATAACAACTGCATGGAGCGTAATTTGTCGCGCGAGCGGGTGATGGCGACGGACTCATTGGCCGGATATACCCCCATCATTTCGAATTGGCGCAGTACCGCAGTACCGTAGAAGGTGACCGAAGCACCAATGCGCGGAATAATGGCATCAAAGCCGGCTAATTCTTCGCCCCGGTAATGAATTTCCGGTTTATCCGAATTGATATTCATATAACAGCGTAAAGCGTCAATCACGCGAACTTCATGGCCCCGCTGTTGGCACGCTTCAATCAAACGCTTGGTGGAATACAGTGCAGCGTTACGTGACAGAATACCAATTTTCATTTATTCGGTTCCTCGAAAGGGATTAAAAACGATTGTGTCGGATCAACGATGATTCGATGATGCATAGCGGTGCGGCCTAACAACATCCGAAATGCCATATTTTCCCGGTTGGTTAAGGTGATCTCAATTGGCCATGTTTGGCCTCCAAAACTTACCTCGGTACGGATCACATAGCGTTGTTCTTGGTGACCGCCAGAATCGCGCACACTGCGTTGATCAATCACCTCGGCTTCACATACATTGACCAGTTCAACATTATTCTGCATTGGGTGGATCCAAAAACGCACCCATGGCATCGATCCTTTGTCGAAGCGCTCGATTTTGAACGCGTGCAAGCAAGACGTTCGGGCTCCGGTATCAATTTTGGCTTTAATCCGTGCAATACCTAACCCCGGAAGGCTGAGTTCTTCACGCCATCCGACCAGCATTTTTTGTTTCATTGCAATGTCATTCGTTGGAGAAATGCAGATACTGCCAAGGACCAGCAGTAACCTCTAAACAACCTGCATTTGGCAAGTTATCGCTTGAAGAGAGTCTGGTGAATAACTCTGGGAAATTCAAGGGGGCGAACTCTAGCAGCTAACCTTAAATTCAAGCTAATGAATTTAATTTTCCTTCTCGATAAAAAACTTTGATACAAACTCGCCGAGTGGTGGGGCTCGGCGAGTTTACGATTAAGCTTTAAGTGGAATTTTGCTCAATAAGGCAACCATTTGTTGCCAGAAGAGATCAACGCTAGCGATATTCACTTTCTCATCCGGTGAATGTGGGAATTTGATGGTTGGACCGAACGACAGCATATCCATATCAGGATACGGTTTTTTGAATAGCCCGCACTCAAGGCCAGCGTGGATCACCATGATATTTGGCTTATGGCCGTAAATGTCGTCATACATATCACGGAAAATACCCATGATTTCTGAATCTGCATCCGGTTTCCAACCTGGGTAAGCTCCGGAAAACTCTAGCTTAGCCTCGGCCAGTTGAGCGATAGAACTCAGCATACTTTCCACTTGCTGACGGCCTGAGTCGATTAACGAGCGGATCAAACAGAGCACTTTAATCGATGAGGCTTCAGTGGTGATCACTCCCAAATTGAGAGAGGTTTCCACTACACCGAGAATCTCATCACTCATGCGGATCACCCCATTAGGGCAGGCATTGAGTGCGGCAATTAAGCGTTGCTGGGTGTGAGTGGTCAGCGCTGGCTGGTGAAGTGGTTTACTTTCAAGCAAAGTGACGAGGCTGGTTTCAACCTTGCCCAATTCCGCGTTGAGTTGCTCAGTGTAGGCGCGGAACAAGGTTTCTAATTCGCTGACCCGATTTTCTGGCAGTGCAACAGTGACAAAAGCTTCACGCGGGATTGCGTTACGCAGACTACCACCCCGCAATTCGACCAGACGTAGCTCTAACTGTTGCGCATATCCCGCTAAAAAGCGCGCCATCAGTTTATTGGCATTACCACGCCCAGTGTGAATATCACAACCGGAATGACCGCCTTTTAACCCTTTTACGATCAGTTGGCGGCCTACATAGCCGGCAGGAATCGCTTCACGTTCAATTGGGAAAGAGAATTCGGCGTTCACACCGCCCGCACAACCCATATAGACTTCGCCCTCTTGCTCAGAATCCGTGTTGAGCAAAATATCGCCTTCTAACCAGTTGGCTTGCAAGCCAAATGCGCCGGTCATTCCCGCTTCTTCATCAATCGTGAGTAGTACTTCAATCGGGCCGTGTGTAATATCCTTTGCTGCCAATACCGCAAGGCAAGAGGCCATCCCGATACCGTTATCAGCGCCTAAAGTGGTGCCTTTCGCTGTGACCCATTCACCATCAATATAAGGCTGGATCGGATCTTGGTTGAAATCATGCTCGGTGTCTTCATTTTTCTGCGGCACCATATCAATATGCGCTTGCAGCACCACGCCTTTACGATTTTCCATACCGACGGTGGCCGGTTTTTTAATTAATACGTTACCGGTTTCATCACGCTGTACCGTTAAACCTTGCTGGGTGGCCCACTTGATAATGTATTGAGCTAACGCTTCTTCGTGTTTTGAGGGGTGGGCAATGGCACAAATAGACGCGAAAAAAGGCCAAATAGGATTGGATGATAGTTGGCCGATCTCGGTTTGAAACTCAGACATGCATGACTCCTTTATAGTAATTTCCCGAATGTTTTCTGATCCGTGTTGAGCGATGGTCAAAAATGGGCTTGCAGGCTAGAACTTTTGCGCCACAGCATAGCACTGCACTGAGCCTTGGTGTAGGTGCAAGCGGTGATAAACCCCGTGTTTACCTGTTTATGATTCATTTTTTGCAATTAACGGCAGGTTGTTTGATGGGTAACTAGTGCATCTTTATGCATTAAAATAGAGTGTTAATTTCATAAATCTGTAATTTAATTACCTTAATGACTTGATGGAGATCAATAATTACAGCTTTTGTGATTTTAACCCCCATTTTTGTTGTAATTAAATTTCTTGGTGCTATATTTATGTACAACTTCGCTAGCGAAGAGTAAATGCTCAAAGGATGAGTCCGAGTTATCGCCTCCATGGAACCGAGAAATCAACGAGACAATTTTTGATTTTAATGGTGATAGTAATGAATAAAGGTTTATCGTCAGTAATGTTCTGGAATCAACACTCTGTATATACCAGTGACTTTGCATACCCTTGTAGTTTTGGCTATTGAGTCGTTTCGGCGACAGAGGTGTGATGCTCGCATCTCGAACAGGTTTTGTTCACCCCTAAATTAGAATTTATTGGCAACCACGTTTGGTTGATATGATTCACCGCCACCTCCTCTGAGGTGGCGTTTTTTTATTCGAAAATCCCCGTTTGATGTTGATCGCACTCTTTTGTGCAGTGCTGTGATTGGCTTTATCTTTGGCTTGAACTTTACCTATTTCGCTTAGAAAACCCGCGTATCAGCAGAATTGTGTGTGGAATTTGTGAGTTGATAACTCTATAATCGCCGCCAATCGTTTACGCAACCGTTTACTTTTTCACCTTTTACCTTTAAAGGATTCGAACATGCTGGAGAAGCTTTTTAAACTCAGTGAATATCGCACCAACGTGCGTACTGAAGTCCTAGCTGGGGTCACCACTTTCCTGACCATGGCCTACATTATTTTTGTTAACCCAGCAATTTTGTCGGATGCCGGCATGGATCGCGGTGCGGTATTTGTCGCGACCTGTTTAGCTGCGGCAATTGGCTGTTTTATCATGGGCTTTGTGGCCAATTACCCGATCGCACAAGCTCCAGGTATGGGGCTGAATGCTTTCTTTACTTACGGTGTTGTGTTGGGTATGGGTTACACTTGGCAGGTGGCTTTGGCTGCGGTGTTCTGCTCTGGTGTGCTGTTCATCCTATTGAGCTTATTCAAAATTCGTGAGTGGATTATCAACTCGATTCCTCATTCATTGCGAACTGGTATTTCGGCCGGTATTGGTCTGTTCTTAGCGTTCATTGCGTTAAAAAATGCTGGGATTGTGGTGGATAACCCAGCCACACTCGTTTCTCTAGGTGACATCACCTCATTAAATGCAGTACTGGCTTCGATTGGCTTCTTTTTGACGATTGGACTGGTCTATCGCGGTGTGAAAGGGGCGGTCATGATCGCTATTTTAGCGATTACTGGACTTGGTTTAGTGCTCGGTGATGTGCAATGGGGTGGAGTTATGTCCACGCCACCAAGTCTTGCACCGACTTTTATGGAACTGGATTTCTCTTCTGTTTTTGAATTAGGCATGATTTCTGTCGTTTTTGCCTTCTTGTTTGTGGATCTGTTTGATACTGCTGGCACCTTGGTGGGAGTGGCAACCAAAGCCGATCTGCTTGACAAAGATGGCAAAATTCCACGTTTGAACCGTGCGCTGTTAGCGGATTCCACCGCGACATCGGTTGGGGCATTGCTTGGCACCTCGAACACCACCTCTTATGTGGAAAGTGTTTCAGGGGTTGCGGTTGGCGGTCGTACGGGGTTAACCGCCGTGGTGGTTGGCATTTTATTCTTGCTTGCATTATTCTTCTCGCCACTTGCGGGTATGATCCCAGCGTATGCCACTGCCGGGGCGCTGTTCTATGTTGCTATTCTGATGATGTCAGGCTTAGTGAGCATTGATTGGCGCGATCTAACCGAAGCGGCGCCGACCGTGGTCACCTGTTTGGTTATGCCGTTGACTTTCTCGATTGCGGAAGGTATTTCACTGGGCTTTATTGCTTATGCGGCGATCAAACTCTTCAGTGGTCAAGGGCGCAGCGTATCTCTCAGCGTATGGGTAATGGCCGCCATTTTTGTCATTAAATACATACTGGCTGTATAACAAAACGTTATAAAAATTCAATTTAGGTTTATCACATGAGCAAAAAATTCGTTATCACTTGGGATAATATGCAGCATTACTGCCGTGAACTTGCACAGCGTCAAATGCCAGCAGAACAATGGAAAGGGATCTTGGGCGTTAGCCGTGGTGGTTTGGTTCCTGCCGCTATTCTGGCTCGTGAATTGGGGATCCGCTATGTCGATACCGTGTGTATCTCTAGCTATGATCACGATCACCAGCGGGATATGACTATCCTTAAAGCTCCAGAGCATGATGGCGAAGGATTCCTCATCGTGGATGACTTGGTGGATAGCGGTGATACTGCACGTAAAATTCGTGAAATGTACCCTAAAGCCAAATTTGTCACTGTGTGTGCCAAGCCTGCCGGTAAAGATCTGGTCGATGAATACGTAGTGGATATTCCGCAAGATACTTGGATTGAGCAGCCTTGGGACATGGTATTGTCCTATGTTGAACCGGTGAATCGTAAGCAAAAATAGTCTTTTTGTGTAGAATGCTAAAATGACCCTTTCAAGGGTCATTTTTTTTGACTAATGTTAGCCAACTTTAGCCCAACTTAGCGCAACGTCAGTATCGAGGCTTATCATGTCACCAGCGATCAGTAAAAATCTGTCAGAGACTCTGTTTCAAAACCACAAACAAGCCAAAGAGACCTCAGCTCTTACCCAGTATATGCCGAGCAGTTTAGAGCTGTTGCAGGCGCAGCGTGAGCAATCTGCTCATGCTTGGTATCGTAATTTGCGTCGCTTACAGTGGGCTTGGCAAGGGGTTGATCCGGTTGAGCAAGAACAAATTTTGGCGCGAATTGCGTCATCTCAGCATTCACGGACTCATGATCAATGGCTAGACACTGTGATGGGCTATTGCAGTGGAAATTGGACTTATGAGTGGACGCGAGTTGGCATGCAGTATCAGAAACAAGCCGCTGAGTGCCAAGGTGATGATGCAGCGGAGCAGATGTTTGCTGCTGCGCTGCATTACAGCATTGCAGGCTACCCTTATCTGCGTAATGACAATCTTGCTTTGCAAGCACAGGTGTTGGCAAACAACGCCTATCAAGCCGCGGCTGAGTTAACCAGTCATGTGGTCAAGCGTTTAGAGTTTACTTACCAAAATAAAAAAATCGCTGGCTATTTGCATCTGCGCAATACCGACTCACCTAAACCCGTGGTGTTAGTCAGTGCCGGTTTAGACAGTTTGCAAACCGATATGTGGCGTCTATTTCGAGACTATTTAGTCAAGCGCGATATTGCCATGCTAACTATTGATATGCCTTCGCTGGGCAGCAGTTCACATTGGGCGTTGAGCGAGGATTCTTGCTGTTTGCACCAAGCGGTATTGAATCAATTAGCGGAATTACCTTGGGTCGACCATTTCCGCGTTGGGCTGATTGGCTTTCGGTTTGGTGGTAATGCCATGGCACGTCTGGCTTTTCTGGAAGCGGAGAAGGTAAAAGCGTGTGTCACGTTTGGCGCACCAATCCACGATATTTTCACCTCGCCGAATAAATTGGCAAGCATGCCAAAAATGTATTTGGATGTCTTAGCATCGCGCTTAGGTAAAAATGTGGTTGATATACCAAGTCTGGCAGGGCAATTGATGGCTTGGTCCCTTAAAGTTCAAGGGTTTATGTCTGGACGCAGAACTAAAACGCCGATATTGGCCCTTAGTTTAGAAGGCGACCCGATATCACCTTATTCCGACAATCAATTGCTGGCACTGTTTAGCCAAGGTGGGCAAGCTAAGAAAGTAAAAACTAAAACCATTTCACAGGGATATGAGCAATCCCTCGATTTAGCAATAAACTGGCTAGAAGATCAACTTTGCCAGTGACATTTGCCGAAAATTCATCAAGAGTAAGCTTTCAATCGCGAAGATTTGTTCGTCTAATCAATCAATAAACTGGATTTTGATTGTTGCTTATGGATATCAACTATGTCTGAGATGACCCCGAAAATAACCCACTATCGCCTACGTACCGCTTTAAAGGCGATAGGTCCCTATTTGCGTGAAGGCGAGTGTAGCGAGCAGCGCTACTTATTTGATTGCTTAGCGGTCTGTGTCAATGACAAGCGGCCACCCGAAAAACGCGAGTTTTGGGGCTGGTGGATGGAGTTAACCCCTCATCAGCAGGAAATGATGGCTTGCTATCACATCGGTCGTTATACCCAAGCTGGAGAGTGGGTCGCGGAGACGCTTCCTGAAGCGGCTTGTCAGCAAGTCAATTACACTCAGGTTGAGTTTCATAAAAAGCTAGTCAAAACGTTGCACGAACGTTTTGAGCTCAGTGTCACTCTTGCAAGTGCATCAGCACAGTTCGCTTAATCTCTATGCTCGGATAGCTAATGGTTAGAAAATGCTAATCAGTAGGACAGGCGAATACACAAGTAGAAAAAGGGGCTGAGGTCCCTTTTTCTACTTGTGCATTGGCGAGCGGATTGCTAAAACATCGTCTGTTCATCTTTTTTCTCAACATAAGCAATCATGACGACAAATCAATCAAGCGTAAAGGCGCCACAAACGATTGTGGTAAAGCTGGGAACCAGTGTTTTGACTGGCGGTACTCTGGCGTTGGATCGCGCTCATATGGTCGAGCTGGCTCGCCAATGCGCCGAACTTAAACAGCAAGGTCATTCGGTAGTGATCGTCACTTCGGGGGCGATTGCCGCAGGTCGCGAACATCTAGGTTATCCCGCGCTGCCCAACGCGATCTCTAGCAAGCAACTGCTAGCCGCGGTGGGGCAAAGTCGTTTGATTCAGGTATGGGAATCACTGTTTGCAATCTATGGTATTAAAATTGGGCAAATGTTGCTGACCCGAGCCGATCTCGATGATCGGGAGCGCTTTCTTAATGCGCGCGATACGATTAATGCGTTAGTGGAAAATGGCATTGTGCCAGTGGTGAACGAGAATGATGCGGTTGCCACCAATGAAATTAAAGTGGGTGACAACGACAACTTATCCGCTTTGGTTGGCATTTTATGTGGCGCAGATAAACTGCTGCTGCTGACGGATCAAAAAGGCTTGTTCACCGCCGATCCTCGTAAAGACCCGAACGCTCAACTGATCAAACAAGTGACCACCATTGATGATACGTTGCGTAAAATTGCCGGTGGTAGTGGTACCACACTCGGCACCGGCGGTATGGCGACCAAACTGCAAGCAGCGGATATTGCCCGCCGAGCTGGAATTGAAGTGATTATCGCCGCTGGTCGTGCACCGAATGTGATTTTTGATTCTTTGAGTGCTGAGCCGCAAGGCACGCGCTTTTTAGCTTTGGAAGAAGCGTTAGAAAACCGCAAACGCTGGATTTTGGCGGGTCCTGCGGCAGCGGGTGACATCGTGATTGATGATGGCGCTGCCAAAGCGGTGCTCAATAAAGGCAGTAGTCTACTTGCCAAAGGTGTGCTGCGGGTGCAGGGCCATTTTGCCCGCGGTGAAGTGGTGCGTGTGTTGGATAAGCAGCAGCATCTGATTGCGCGTGGCATCGTGGCTTATGCGCAAGATGAAGTGGCACAAATAGCCGGTAAACACAGCAAAGAGATCGTGGATATTTTAGGTTACGATCATGGTTTAGAAGTGATCCACCGTGATGATATGGTCGTGATTCAAGAATAAAGGAAACAATGATGGAGTTAACCGTACTCGGTAAAGCGGCCAAAGCGGCCTCTTTTCAGCTAGCCACGGCAAGCACGGCGCAAAAAAATCAGGCTTTGGCGATCATTGCCACCGAATTGGAAGCACAAAGCGCGCGTATTTTGGCTGCTAATGCCAAAGACATTGCGCTGGGGCGCGATGCGGGCTTATCGGAAGCGATGTTGGATCGCTTGCTACTCAACCCTGAGCGTTTGCAAGCGATGGCCAATGATGTGCGTAACGTGATCACACTGCACGATCCGGTCGGGAGCGAAATCGAAAGTCGAGTGCTGGAAAATGGCTTGGCGCTTGCTCGCCGCCGCGTACCACTGGGCGTGGTTGGGGTGATCTATGAAGCGCGCCCCAACGTGACGATTGATATTGCAGCACTGTGTCTTAAAACCGGCAACGCGGCCATTTTGCGTGGCGGTAAAGAGACATTTTTCTCGAATATGGAACTGGTCAAAGTCATTCAAGCGGCCTTGGCTCAAGCCGATTTACCTGCAGCATCGGTGCAGTACATTGAAAAACCGGATCGTGAGTTGGTGACCCAACTGCTGAAAATGGATGATTACGTGGATATGATCATTCCGCGTGGCGGAGCTGGCCTACATAAAATGTGTAAAGAAAACAGCACAGTACCAGTGATTATCGGTGGCTTTGGGATCAGCCATATTTTCGTTGATCAAAGTGCCGATCTGGATAAATCGGTCGCGGTGATTGAAAATGCCAAAGTGCAGCGTCCATCGGCGTGTAATGCACTCGACACGCTATTGGTCCATCAAGCCATCGCTCAACCGTTGCTGGAAAAACTGATTGCGAAACTGAAAGGTAAAGTGGCGTTTGTAGCTGAGCCTAAAGCTAAGGCCTTGATGAGTTCTGCCAGTGATCTGCGTGATGCGCAAGTCGGCGATTTTGATACCGAATGGCTCAGTTACACCTTAGGGGTGAAAGTGGTGCAGGATGTACAAGCGGCGATCGAACATATGCGTGAGCACAATGCTAGCCATTCCGATGCGATTATGACCAACGATCTGTACAATGCCGAACTGTTTATCAATAGCGCCGGCTCTGCTGCGGTCTACGTCAATGCCTCGACACGTTTTACCGACGGTGCCCAGTTTGGTTTGGGGGCAGAGGTCGCGGTATCGACTCAAAAATTGCATGCGCGTGGCCCAATGGGCTTGGAAGAGCTGACCAGCTATAAGTGGGTCGGTAAGGCCAATTACCTCTCACGCAGTTAACAAAATCGACGTAAACCGAGAATGTAAAGGGGCAGCATGCCCCTTTTTCTTTGGCTCTCTCCTCGACATCGGCTACACTGACTACCTTGTTATGGAGGTAATATGCATTGTCCTTTCTGTTCTGAAAATGATACCAAAGTGATCGATTCACGGCTGGTGGCTGATGGACACCAAGTGCGTCGTCGTCGTCAGTGTTTGGCTTGTAGTGAGCGTTTTACCACCTTTGAAAGCGCCGAATTAGTCATGCCGCGCGTGATCAAAACCAATGGTAACCGCGAGCCTTTCGATGAAGATAAAATGATTGGTGGTCTGCAACGTGCGTTAGAAAAGCGTCCAGTGAGTGCCGATGCGGTAGAGCTTGCGATCAGCACCATCAAGTCTAAGCTGCGCGCGACTGGTGAGCGTGAAGTGCCGAGTAAACTGATTGGTAATTTGGTGATGGAACAACTGAAAGTGCTGGATAAAGTAGCCTATATTCGCTTTGCTTCGGTTTATCGCAGTTTTGAAGATGTGCGTGAATTTGGCGAAGAGATCGCTAAACTACAAGATTAATCCAGCGTGACTATGTCTATGTTTACCTCTTTTGATCATCAAATGATGTCCCACGCGCTGCAATTGGCTCAGCGTGGACGTTTTACTACCGCGCCGAATCCGAATGTTGGCTGTGTGATTACCCGCGATGCACAGATTGTCGGTGAAGGCTGGCATAAAAAAGCCGGAGAGCCACATGCGGAAGTGCATGCCATACGCCAAGCGGGCGAGCTTACTCGTGGTGCGACCGCTTATGTAACGCTTGAGCCATGCTCGCACTATGGGCGAACCCCACCTTGTGCCGAAGGGTTGATTAAGGCGGGAGTAGCAAAAGTGATCTGCGCGATGCAAGATCCTAATCCGCAAGTTGCAGGACGCGGCGTACAGATGCTGCGTGAGGCGGGGATTGAAGTGCAAGTGGGTCTGCTAGAAGCCGATGCGCGTGCATTGAACCGTGGTTTTCTCAAACGTATGCAGACGGGCATGCCTTATGTACAGCTCAAAATGGCGGCGAGCCTCGATGGACAAACCGCGCTAGCCAATGGCCAAAGCCAGTGGATCACCTCTGTAGCAGCACGTAAAGATGTGCAAGCTTTTCGCGCGCAAGCCAGTGCGATTCTTTCTACCAGTCAAACCGTGCTTAGCGATAATGCCTCGTTGGCGGTACGTTGGCACGATTTACCGCCGTCGATACAAGCGCAATATTCGGCAGCGGATTTACGTCAGCCAGTACGCGTAATTTTGGATCGCCAGCATCAGTTATATCCTGAGTTAGCCTTATATCAAACTCGATCCCCCGTGCTGCGAGTGGCCAGCGAGAATGCCGACCTTTGTGTCGCCGCCGACCATGGCCAGCTTGATTTGCGCGAACTGTTGACTCAGTTGGCGCAGCAGCATCAGGTCAATCAAGTGTGGGTAGAAGCGGGTAGCCAATTGGCGAAATCCTTGATTGAGCAAAAATTGGTGGATGAAATTATTCTCTATTTAGCACCGAAACTGATGGGCAGCGATGGCCGTGGTTTATTTGGTGCGCTGGGTTTGACGCAAATGGCCGAGTCCATTGAACTCAAAATTGAAGATTGTCGAATGGTTGGCAGCGATCTGCGCATCATTGCCACCCCAACATCAAAAGATTAGCACTATGTTTACAGGAATTATTGAAGCGGTCGGCAAGCTGAGCGCGATCATCCCCAAAGGCAATGATGTCACCATCAGTGTTGAAGTTGGCAAGTTGGATATGGCCGATGTCAAATTGGGGGATAGTATTGCCACCAATGGGGTGTGTTTAACCGTGGTGGCGTTTGATCGGCGTAGTTTCAGTGCCGATTTATCGCTGGAAACGTTGAACAAATCCGGTTTTACCAATTACCAAGTCGGCGATCGGGTCAATTTGGAAAAAGCCATGTTACCGACCACTCGGTTTGGCGGTCACATCGTATCTGGACACGTTGATGGTGTCGGCGAAATTGTGGAACGTATTCCGGTTGGACGCGCGGTTGAACTGTGGGTGAATATGCCGGCCGAACTGAGCAAATACGTCGCCCAAAAAGGCTCGATCACCGTCGATGGGATCAGCTTAACGGTCAATGATCTGCGCAAAAATGCATTTAAACTGACGATTGTTCCTCATACCAGCGCGGAAACGACCATGGATCAGTTTCAAGTCGGTCGCCGAGTCAATCTGGAAGTCGATGTACTGGCCCGATATATGGAACGTTTGCTACAAGGCCAATCAGAAAGCGAACCTCAATCTCGCCTGACGATGGATTTTCTGCAGCAAAACGGTTTTGCTTAATCTCGGCACATACCGATAACGATAGGACAGACACCATGCCAATTAGCACTCCACAACAAATTATTGAAGATATTCGTCAGGGCAAAATGGTTATCCTGATGGATGATGAAGATCGTGAAAATGAAGGCGATCTGATCATGGCCGCTGAGCACATTACCCCAGAGGCGATCAATTTTATGGCGACCCATGGTCGCGGTCTGATCTGCTTAACCATGACCAAACAGCGTTGCCGCCATTTAGGATTAAATCCTATGGTGCAAGATAACAATGCCCAGTACACCACCAATTTCACCGTATCAATTGAAGCGGCAGAAGGGGTGACGACAGGCATTTCCGCTGCCGATCGCGCGCGCACCGTGCAAGCCGCGGTTGCTAAAGAGGCGGTAGCTGCCGATTTGGTTCAGCCGGGGCATATTTTCCCGCTGGCTGCGCAAGATGGTGGCGTGCTGACTCGCGCAGGGCACACGGAAGCCGGTTGTGATCTTGCTCGCCTCGCGGGGCTTGAGCCAGCATCGGTGATTGTTGAAATTCTCAACGATGACGGCACCATGGCACGTCGACCTGATTTGGAAGTGTTTGCTGAAAAACATGGTTTGAAACTGGGCACGATTGCCGATCTGATTGAGTATCGTAATCACACTGAAACCACGATTGAGCGTGTGGCACAGTGCAAACTGCCGACGGAGTATGGCGAATTTGAGTTAGTGACTTACCGCGATATGATTGATCAGCAAATCCACTTCGCTTTGCGCAAAGGTGATATTGCCAGCGCGCCAACGTTGGTGCGCGTACATCTGCAAGATACCTTTACTGATCTGTTGCACAGCAACCGAGCGGCAGAGCGCAGTTGGCCACTGGCGACTGCGATGCAACGGATTGGTCAACAAGGCGGTGTGTTGGTGATCCTAGGCAGTGAAGAGTCGAGCGATCTGTTACTGCATCGGGTGAAAATGTTTGAGCTGCAAGATAAGGGTGAAGCCCCTGCGATGGCAAAAAAACAAGGTACTTCACGTCGGGTTGGCGTTGGTTCGCAAATCCTCGCCGATCTTGGGGTCACAGAGATGCGTCTGCTCTCTTCACCAAACAAAAAGTACCACGCATTGGGCGGTTTTGGTCTCAATGTGGTCGAGTACGTCTGCGAGTAATCGCTATTCCCTTGCTACTTGACGTTGTAGCTCTGTTAGCGACGTTCGTTTATCCCAAGCATAGCGTCGGTCTATGCTCATGGGGATGAATTCAGTTGCCGTTTACCTACAACGTCAAGATATTTGCGGATATTTAATCGGCGTTTTGCCGCGTGCTGCCTTGAGAGCCGTGCGCGGTGTTAGCTCAAATTTATGTTAGATATTGCTCACAAAATTGTGCTAGAATCCGGCGATTCTCACTTGATGAATAGAGTTAAAGGAAAGCTTATGAAAGTTATCGAGGGTGGTTTCCCAGCACCAAAGGCGAAAATTGCGATTGTGATTTCTCGTTTCAACAGTTTTATCAATGAGAGCTTACTTTCTGGTGCGATCGATACTCTTAAGCGTCACGGTCAGATCAGTGATGACAACATTACGGTGGTGCGTTGCCCTGGTGCGGTTGAGCTGCCATTGGTTGCCCAGCGTGTGGCCAAAACTGGCGACTACGATGCGATTGTCTCTCTGGGTTGTGTTATCCGTGGTGGTACACCGCACTTTGACTATGTTTGCAGTGAAATGAATAAAGGTCTGGCCCAAGTGTCTCTGGAATTTAGTCTTCCGGTCGCATTTGGTGTATTGACTGTCGATACTATCGATCAAGCTATTGAACGCGCAGGAACCAAGGCTGGTAATAAGGGTGCTGAAGCAGCACTGAGCGCACTTGAGATGATTAATGTTCTTTCTGAAATTGATTCCTAATGGGGGCCAGTGTGAAACCAGCCGCACGTCGTAATGCACGTCAATTTGCGCTACAAGCAATTTATTCATGGCAAATTACTAAAGAGAATGTTGCGACTATTGAAGAGCAATTTCTAACCAGTGGTAAATACGATGAAGAACAACATCGTGCCGCTGAGCCAGCTCTTGCTGCTCCTGAAACCGATGTTTCTTATTTCCGTGATCTGTTGGCCGGTGTGGTACTGAACCACACTGAACTTGACAGCAAACTGCGTCCTTTTGTTTCTCGTCCAATGCAAGATCTGGACATGATGGAACTGGCGCTGCTGCGTTTGGCCATGTATGAAATGACACGTCGTGAAGATGTGCCTTACAAAGTGGTGATTAACGAGGCGATTGAACTGGCAAAAGTGTTTGCCGCAGAAGATAGCCATAAATTCGTTAACGGTGTGCTAGATAAAGCCGCACCGCACGTACGTAAGAAAGCGTAATTCGTTTTCCACCAGAAGGTCAGCAGTTGCTGACCTTTTTTCTTAATGAGCGGCCGCTTGTTGGCATGGCAACCAAAGAGTCGAGTGAATGTTGGGTGAATTTAATTTAATCGATAAATATTTTGCTAACCGGCAAACGCAACGTAAAGATGTCCACTTAGCGCTGGGTGATGACTGTGCGATTGTCAAAGTACCGGAAAATTCGCGTATTGCGATCAGTACCGATACCTTAGTTGCGGGCACTCATTTTTTGGCCGATGCCAATCCTGCTTGGGTGGCACATAAAGCATTAGCCTCTAACGTGAGCGATCTCGCGGCGATGGGCGCAACACCCGCTTGGGTATCACTGGCATTGACTCTGCCGGAGATTGATGAAGCGTGGTTACAGCCATTCTGCGCGGCCTTTTTTGACTTAGCCAATTATTACAATGTGCAGTTGATTGGCGGTGATACCACCAAAGGACCACTTAGCATTACCCTTACCGTGCAAGGTTTCTTACCCAAAGAGCAAGCTATGCTGCGTAGCGGGGCGAAAATCGGTGATTGGTTGTATGTCACAGGCGATCTGGGTGATAGCCTGGCTGGGTTAGAAGTAATTTTGCAGCCAGAAAAACGTCAGCGACCATTTGCCGATATTCTTGAGCAGCGCCATTATCTCTCCACACCGCGTATTGTTGCTGGGCAAGCCTTAGTGCATTTGGCTTCCTCTGCGATTGATATTTCTGATGGTTTGATCGCGGATCTGCCGCATATTTTACGCCGCTCAAATGTTGGAGCGAGTATTGATGTCAGCTTGCTGCCACTGTCGAAAGAGTTACTACAGTTTGTCGGTGATGTGACCACTGCACAGCAGTATGCGTTGAGCAGCGGCGAAGAGTACGAACTCTGTTTTACCATTCCTGAGCAAAACCGCGGTTCATTAGCTCATGCGCTAGCGCACTGTGGCACTAAAGTGACTTGTATTGGCCAAATTCGTCCCGCGGGTACTTTTGAGCTGCATAATCAAGGCAAAAAACTCGATTGGCAATTGGCTGGCTATGAGCATTTCAAGGGGAAAGTATGAGCGATCCACGCAGTAAAATATCCTTAAGCAATCCTTGGCATTTGCTGGCCACCGGCTTTGGTAGTGGCTTAGCACCAATGGTGCCCGGCACCATCGGCACCTTAGCGGCAGTGCCATTGTATCTGCTGCTCGCTCACCTGCCGCTGGCTTGGTATCTAGGCGTCATTGTGATCGCCAGTTGGGTGGGAATTAAAATTTGCCAAGTTACCTCTGATGATATGCAGGTACACGATCACGGCTCGATCGTGTGGGATGAGTTTGCTGGATTTTGGATCACCATGCTGATTGTACCGCTGTGGCAATTACCGGTGTTTGATTGGCGATGGCTGGTGGGCGGCTTTGTACTGTTTCGTTTTTTTGACATGCTTAAACCTTGGCCGATCAGTTGGTTGGATCAGCGGGTACATGGCGGCTTGGGCATAATGCTGGATGATATCGTCGCCGGTATTATGGCGGCGATCAGTCTAGGCTTGCTCGGTCATTGGGCGGGCTGGCTTAATTAATGGCTCGGTTCCCAGACCGGGAACCGGCCGTGTAATAAGTAACCTGAGATCGGTTTAAGCCATTGCCATCAAGCCAGACTTTTCAGTATTGGTGATGTTGAGTGATGGCTTTTCTG